>DATMXF010000036.1:0-2429 GCA_035561835.1 Patescibacteria group bacterium | reverse complement strand
GTCATGATCTTTGGCGGCGCCCTGAGCTGTTACATCCTGGCTCGGGCGGCCGGCCCGGGATGGTCGGCAGAGGCCGCCCATCTGAGCGCTATCCTGGCGACGATCAACACCTTTGTTCTGCTGACCAGCAGCATGACTATGGCGATGGCCTTTGCCGCCTACCAAAAGGCGGATCAGCGTGGGGTGCGTACATTCCTGCTGTGCACCATCCTGCTCGGGCTGGCATTTCTCGGAATCAAAGCCTACGAATACATCTCCCACATTGCGGATGGTCTGGCCCCATGGAGTGGTTCCTTCTGGTCCTTTTATTACCTGCTGACGGGACTGCACGCGCTGCACGTCATTGCCGGGATTGTCGTGAACATCATCCTGTTGCTGGCGGCAGGGAAGGGATTACACACCGGCTATCGCATCGAGATCGCGGGGTTGTACTGGCACTTTGTTGATATCGTCTGGATATTCCTCTTTCCACTGCTCTATCTTTCGTACTAATATGTAAGCAGACGGTCGGTCTCGCCGTCTATGCGGCCGTTGAGCCATCGGATGATTGCGTGAAGGAGGACCCACGTGACTGTTGATCGAGTTCATCCGAACTATGTGGTCATCTGGGTGTGGCTGGTCATATTGATGCTGACCGGGGTCCTTGCCACCCTGTTGCCCCTGGAGAAGTCGGCTGTCATTGGTCTGATCTTTGCTGTTGCAGGCGTCAAGGCTGTACTGGTCGCGCTGAACTACATGCACCTGAAATCTGAGAATTGGCTGATTTATGCCCTGGCAATCATCCCGGTGCTGCTGGTCGTCGCCATGACCTTGGTCCTTTTTCCAGACATCGTTTACCGTCACTGAGGGCGTCATTGGGCACGGCGTAACGATTCTTTATGTTTGTTCATGGCCCCAGGACCACCCATGCATAAAGGGGGCGCAGGGGGGTTCCTCCGGGGCTGAATGCTGAACGCTATCTGCTAAGCAACCATGGCTAAAGGCGCGGATGTTGTCATTATCGGCGGCGGGGTCATCGGCGTAGCTACCGCCTACGCCCTGACTCGCGCTCATGTCAAGCGTGTTGTCCTGATCGAGCGGGGACAGCTCGGGCGGGAGGCATCGCGGGCCTCAGCAGGTATGCTGGTACCCCAGGGTGAGGCCGAAGCGCCCGGACCCTTCTTCGATCTCTGCCTTGCCGCAAGGGATCGTTATCGAACGCTGGCTGATGAGCTTCGGGATGCGACCGGAGAGGACATTGAGTATAGCAGGTGGGGACTCTTGTACCTCGTCGATCCGACCGAGCACGAAGCCGCCAAAGGCCGAGCGGCCTGGCAGCGATCGGCCGGCCTGCGCGTGGAGGAGCTTTCAGGACGGGAGGTGCGCGCCCTGGAGCCGATCCTGAGTCCCGAGATCGGCGGTGCGCTCTACTTTCCAGATGAGGCCCATATTCGCCCCTGTACCGTTGTATCCGCACTGGCGGCGGGGGCGCGTGCCGGTGGCGCTGAGATTCTCGAGAACATCGAGGTCATCGACTTCATTCTGGATGAGGACCGGCTGCGCGGCGTGAACGTCGGCGGCAAGACGATCCTGGCCGATACCATTGTAGCCTGCGCCGGCGCGTGGTCCGGGCGGCTCCTGGATCTCATCGGTCACGCGCTGCCCATGGAACCGGTGCGGGGCCAGATCGTCCGAACTCGATTCGAACGCCCGCCATTGACCCATCTGATCTGGGGTCCCTTGGGGTATTTTGTTCCGCGACTCAATGGGGAACTCCTGATCGGGACCACCGTTGAGCAGGCGGGATTCGCGTCGATCCCCACTCTTACGGGTGTGGCAGGGCTGTGCGAGGCTGCCAGAGCGATGGCGCCGGCACTGATGACTGCGCCTTTCGACAGGGTATGGGCGGGACTGCGTCCGCGACTGCCGGATGGGCTCCCTGCTATCGGCCGCTTTGCCAATATTCCGAATCTGTACGTGGCGACGGGACACTACCGGAGCGGGATCCTGTTGGGACCGCTGACGGGAGAGTTGGTCGCCGATCTGATTCTCGGCAAGAAACCGCCATTTCCCCTCGAGCCTTTCTCTCCCGATCGATTCGGCGGCTGATCAGTATACGTTCCGTGGTTACACTGCAACCTCGACGCGGTTTCTTCCGCCCTGCTTGGCGCGATAGAGGGCCGCATCCGCCGTTTGCAATACCGCATCCGCAGAATCGCCATGCTCTGGCACAGCGGCGACCCCAATGACAGCGTAATGGTTTCCATCTGCGTACCGTTCACGCGCATCGTAAGCGACTGTGCGCCGATGCGTAATCCCTCCGCCCGCTCGCGTACGATCTCGATCGACGCGCCGGGGAGGACGAGCGTGAACTCTTCGCCGCCGTAGCGACACGCAATATCGTCGCCGCGCACCTGGGTCTGCAAGAATCTGCCCAGCGTAGCCAAGAC
>DATMXF010000035.1:0-2826 GCA_035561835.1 Patescibacteria group bacterium | reverse complement strand
ACTGATCTTCGCGGAGGGCGTGCTCGAGGTTCTGCCCGATGGGTTTGGCTTCCTTCGGGCGCCGGACTACAATTACCTGCCTGGGCCGGACGATATTTACGTATCGCCGTCGCAGATTCGGCGCTTTGATCTCCGGACCGGCGACACCGTGTCGGGCCAGGTGAGACCTCCAAAGGAAGGCGAGCGCTACTTCGCTCTCCTCAAGGTCGAGGCGGTCAACTTCGAAAACCCGGAGCTGATCAAGGACAAGATCCTCTTTGACAACCTGACCCCTCTCTTTCCGAACCAGCGGATCCGGCTGGAGACCACGCAGGATGACCTGAACATGCGGGTCATGGATCTCCTTACGCCGATCGGTAAGGGGCAGCGCGGACTGATCGTCGCCCCGCCGAGGACGGGCAAGACCATTCTCCTGCAGAAGATTGCCAACAGCATCACCAAGAATCATCCTGAGGTGATTCTGATCGTGCTACTGATCGACGAGCGGCCCGAGGAAGTGACTGACTTCCAGCGCTCGGTCAAGGCGGAGGTAGTGAGTTCCACCTTTGATGAACCGGCCACGCGTCACGTCCAAGTGGCCGAGATGGTGATCGAGAAGGCCAAGCGGTTGGTGGAACACAAGCGGGATGTGGTGATCTTGCTGGATTCTATCACGCGATTGGGACGGGCCTATAACACCATTGTCCCGCCGAGCGGCAAGGTACTCTCCGGCGGCGTGGACAGCAACGCGTTGCAGCGTCCCAAACGATTTTTTGGGGCGGCGCGGAATATCGAAGAGGGCGGCAGTCTGACGATTATGGCCACAGCCCTTATCGACACCGGCAGCCGGATGGACGATGTCATCTTCGAAGAGTTCAAGGGGACCGGCAACTGCGAGCTTGTCCTGGATCGACGATTGGTGGACAAGCGGGTCTTTCCTGCTATCGATATCTTCAGGTCAGGCACGCGGAAGGAGGAACTCCTGCTGACGCAGGAGGAACTCAACCGGATGTGGATTCTCCGCAAGGTGCTCCAGACTATGGGCGTGGTAGAGGCGATGGAACTCCTTCTTGAGAAGTTGAGGCAGGCCAGATCGAATGAGGATTTCCTGAGAGCCATGAATTCATAGGTAGTTGCCCTCTCATTCATGCGATTCATCAGCCCGTCCTTCGACGGGCTGTATTTTTTGCCATAGTACAGCGTTCAGCTTATAGCAATCAGCCATCGGCTGGGGGCTATCGGCTATTGGTTCCCTGGTTTTGCTGATTGCTGACGGCTGATAGCTGAAGGCTGACTATTTCTATTGAGCAGGCTCAGCGTTTGGACGTATAATGTTACGTGTTTAACTTACTGAAAAATTAGCTATTTTCAGGGAGGGACGATTATGAAGTCAGGTGTTCATCCTAACTATCAACCGACAACGATCACATGCGCGTGCGGCGAGGTGATCCAAACCCGGTCTACCGTGACTGCTCTCCGGGTAGAGATCTGCTCCAAGTGCCACCCGCTCTTTACCGGTCGCCAGAAGCTGATCGACACCGAGGGGCGGGTCGATCGGTTTCGACGGAAATATTCCAAAAAGCCGAAAACGGCCGAGGTGGTCGAAGAGACCGTCTCCGCGGAACTCGCTGCGGCAGCACCAGGGGAAGTGACAGCCCCCTGATCAGGAGGCCGTCCGTACAGGATGGTAACATCGATGCTGCAGTTGCGTGAGCGCCTGGACGCCATCGAACAGCGATCTACCGAGGTCCTGCTGCAGATGGGTGATCCGGCTATTATCACCGATCAGGCCCGCTTTCAGCGGTTGGCCAAGGCGCATGCGGAGCTGGAACCGGTGGTGGAGGCGTATCAGCAGTATCGTAAGCTCCTGCAGGACGTGGAAGAGACGAGAGCCTTACTGCACGACGGAACCGAAGACGATGTGCGCGAGTTGGCAGAGGCGGAGCTGAAGGAGCTGGCCGTCAAGCGTGAGAAACTTGAGGAGGAACTTACGCTGTTGTTGCTTCCGCGCGACCCGGCCGACGAGAAAAGCATCATCGTGGAGGTACGGGCGGGGGCCGGCGGCGACGAGGCCGCACTGTTCGCTGCGGAGCTGGTCAGGATGTACGGCCGTTACGCGGAACTGCGAGGCTGGAAGGTGGAGATGCTGTCTTCAAGTCAGACGGGGGTTGGCGGGGTGAAGGAGGCGATCCTGAGTATCGAGGGGCGCGGTGCCTACAGCCGCCTGAAATTCGAGAGCGGCGTCCACCGGGTACAACGGGTCCCTGTCACTGAGTCAAGTGGCCGGATCCATACCTCTACCGTGACTGTTGCCGTACTGCCAGAGGCGGAGGATGTGGAGATACAGATCGACCCGAAGGATCTTCGGATCGATGTCTTTCGTTCAACAGGTCCCGGGGGACAATCCGTCAACACCACCGATTCGGCCGTACGAATTACCCATCTGCCGACCGGGATGGTGGTGTCCTGTCAGGATGAGAAGTCGCAGCATAAGAATCGAGCCAAGGCGATGAAGGTGTTGCGAGCCCGCCTGCTTGAGGCTGCGACAGCGCAGCAGGCGGCGGAGATTTCGCAGGCGCGTCGACAGCAGGTGGGGACAGGAGATCGGAGTGAACGGATACGCACCTACAATTTCCCACAGGGTCGGGTCACCGATCATCGAATCGGGCTCACGCTCCACAGCCTCCCGAGGATCCTGGAGGGGGAGCTTGAGGAACTGATCGGCGCGCTCGCAGCCAGCGATCAGGCCGCGCGATTGAAGGCTTTGGTGTGAGGATGGCGTACACGCTTGCAGAAGAAGTGCGAGGTACAAAGCGCGAGGTACCACTCCATCACACCCCACACCCC
>DATMXF010000034.1:0-4050 GCA_035561835.1 Patescibacteria group bacterium | reverse complement strand
GAAGGGTATCGAGCCTTACGGCTAGGGCATTGACGGTGAAATCGCGAGCGACTAAATCGTCTTCGATCGTCTCACCCTTCGGCCGATTGATATCAATTTGCACGACGGCTCCCGCCGATCGGATGATGGCCCGAACGGTCTCCTGGTCAAGGCGCACAAGGCTGCCTTCCAGGGAATCGACCAGGTCGCGACCGAATCGTTCCGGTTCCCCCCAAACCACCAGATCAAGGTCGGCGCGTCTCGCCCTGCGGCGACCAAGCAGAAGATCACGCAGGTATCCGCCAACCAGATACAGCGGACCTGTCCCGTTTGACGCCGCAACCGCCGCTAGAGTGCGAAGAAACGGCTCTCCGCGGAGCGTGTCCAGCCCGAAATCCCATGTCCCGCTCATCTGAAAAATTCCCTTGCCATGACTGATTCCTGCCCTATATGATAAGTCAAATAGTCGAGAGAGGCGGTTCTGTGCCTGCCCTCACTTCGGGAGACTGTCGATAACGTGACCAGGGCGACTACAGGGGTCGCTCCTGCGAGAACAATAATGACATGGATATGATTGGGAAGGAAGCGGCATGATGAGGATTACCGCAGAGATGAAGATTGACAATGTGGTGCGGCAGTACCCGGAGACCGTTCAGGTGTTTAACCGGTATGGCGTCGCCTGCCTGGGGTGCTCCGCGGCTGAGTACGATAATATCGCTGTCAGTGCCCAGGTCCACGGTGTCAACCTCGACCAGCTCCTGCGGGAGTTGAACGAGACCGTAGCGATCCGAAACTGAATCGCAAGCATCGCGTGTTCACAACACTCAAACGAGACATCCAAGCAGCCCTGAACCGAGATCCAGCCGCTCGCAGCGCGCTGGAGGTTCTCGTGTGCTACCCCGGCCTGCACGCCCTGTATTTCCACCGCATCGCGCACTGGTTGTGGGGCGGCAACCTGAAGATCCTCGGCCGCCTGATTTCGCATGTGGGCCGGTTCCTGACCGGAATTGAAATCCACCCCGGCGCGCGTCTCGGCCAGGGCCTTTTCATCGACCACGGCAACGGGGTGGTCATCGGCGAGACCAGCGAGATCGGTGAGGATGTCACCATCTATCAGGGCGTCACGCTGGGCGGTACCAGCCTCGAGAAAAAGAAGCGCCATCCGACGATCGGCAACGGCGTCGTCATCGGCGCAGGCGCCACCATTCTCGGGCCGATCAAGGTCGGAGACAACAGTCGCATCGGTTCAGGCTCCGTGGTGGTGAAGGAGGTTCCTCCGAACTCGCTTGTGGTAGGTGTGCCGGGGCAGGTTATCTATCGCGACGGCAAGCGCGTGCCCCCGTCCGTCGATCTGGAGATGACCGACATGCCGAACCCTGCCGAGAAAGCCATCCGGTGCGTTCTGGAGCGTATACAAGAGCTGGAAAAGGAAGTTGAGACGCTCAAAAAGGAGCTGACGTCTGTCCACGCTCCCTATACGTCTTCCTCGCGATACCACTCCCCGCGAAACGAGTAGCCCGCCACAAACAGCGCCCTAATCAGGTGGGGTCATTGACCAGGCCTGGTCCGGCTCTTCTCTGGCGATGACCACAATGCCCGAGTCCGAGACGTGGTAGCGCTCACGGTCCGCCTCTGCGTGATAGCCGATCTCGGTTCCTGGTCGGATAAACACATTTTTATCGATGATGGCCCGCCGGATCCGACAGCCCCGTCCGATTTCAACCCGATTCATGATGACTGATTCCTCAATCTGGCAATGGCTGTGAATACGGACGTTACGGCCGATTACTGAATTCCGGACCAGGCTTCCGCTGATGATGGTCCCCTCGGCCACGATAGAGTCCAACGCCATCCCTCGCCGTCCGTCTTCATCAAAGACGAATTTGGCGGGCGGGTCGCTGTAGCTGACGGTACGAATCGGCCAACTTCGGTTATATAGGTTAAAGGTTGGGTGGACGGCCCGCAGGTCCATATTCGCCTCGTAATACGCCTCGATAGTCCCGACATCCCGCCAATAGCTTGGCTCCTCCCCGCGCAACAAGGTGGGAATCCGGTTCCTCCTGAAGTCGTATGCATACACCTTCCTGCCTTCTGCCACCAGACGAGGAAGAACGTCTCTGCCGAAGTCGTGGGTACTGTGGGGATCATGCGCGTCCTCCTCAACTGCCCGGAGTAGAAGATCCGTCTCGAACAGGTAGTTACCCATTGAGACGAGCGCGTGTTCCGACTCCCCAGGGATCGGTTTTGGCTGTGCGGGCTTTTCCTCGAAGCCGAGAAGCCGCCAGGCGTGATCCGCCTCCATCACGCCGTAATGCGACGCCTCCTCAATGCCGACCGGAAGGGCTGCAACGGTGACCTCTGCCTCCCTTCGCAGGTGGTACTCCATCATTTGGCGGATATTCATCTTATAGATATGGTCGGCTCCGAAGACCGCCACAACGCGTGGGTGGACTCGCTTGATCAGGTGAAGGTTCTGAAAGACAGCATCCGCCGTTCCGCGGTACCACTCTTTGCCGGTCCGCATCTGGGCAGGAACCGGAACAACAAAATGATTCCGGGACACGCTGGTTACTTGCCAGCCTTCCTGCAGGTGCTCCACCAGCGACTGGGCCTTGAATTGCGTCAGGACATAGATGGAATAGATACCGGAGTTGACGAAGTTGGACAGGACCACGTCGATGATTCGGTACTTGCCGCCGAACGGGACCGCCGGCTTGGCTCGGTCCTTCGTCAGAGGATGGAGCCTTTCACCTCGTCCTCCCGCCATAATGATTCCCAGAACGGTCATCCGCTATCCTCCTCAAACCCAGACCATGCGGTCAGTACGTTAGAACTCAGCCTCTGCCGAGTACGGCCCACGCGGGGCGCGACTCAGCATTGCTGCGATTATCCACACTCAGGCGGCCGTTGGCAAGCGATTAGGGTGCGTCATTGCGAGTAACCCATCCCCGACGGGGGCCGACCTGCAGGTGGCAGAAACTTAGCCAGTTTCTGAGTAGCGTAGCGAAGCAATCTGACCCGAAGGGTTATCCCGAGTGCAACGAGGGACCTCGCAGGAGATTGCTTCGGTTTCGTCTCGCAACGACACTGCGTGTTGGATTGCCGCGCACCCTTGGGGTGCTCGTAACACTGCATGCGCCGGTGTCGCGCCTATGGGCATGCAACTCCTCTCTTCCCCTCGCCCCCATGTGGGGGAGAGGATGAAGGTGAGGGGGACCTTCGAACCTTGGGCGGCCAGATTATTGAAGCGTGCATAAGTAGTGCAAGGCGAACCACACACTCATCCGTTTCGGTCTGAGCTTGTCGAAGGCTTATCCGCTAATGGTTCGACAGGCTCACCATGAACGGAACGAAGACATCCGCGGTCTGCATTACCCATATAAGTCTCAATAGGGTTGCGCCGACAGTCGGGGCGGCCTTTGCCGCTCTAGGTCGTATTGAAATTCCGTTGACAAGCCTAAGAAACGGAAGGAAAATCCCGCATATCATGAGGATTCTTGGCTGATGCTATACAGACCAACATAATCGTAGTTGGTTGGTAAAATGCGCGCGAAAGCTGTCGAGGCATACCGACTCCTCAACGATTACGTGGGCGATCTGGTTGCCGGTACGCGAAGCTTGGAGCTCTTTGAGACTTCTCCCCTCTTTGCCAACGTGTCGGACTCGATGAGGGTTGTTCTGAGACGCATGTGTCTTTCACATCTCGTGGTGACCCTCTCAAAGTGGGGCGAAGTCTATGACCGCTATCGGGATGTCTTTCCCGATGACATTCTCCAGCTCTGTTGCGATCTGCGGAAGGAACTCGACCGGCGCGGAGTGAGGAACTTTCGGAATACTGTCGTCGGCCACATCTGGGACAAGAAACTTCGGCGGACCTTGACCGTCTCCGAGGTTGAAAGCCGCCTCAGGTTGGTCATCGGAGATGACCTCGCGTTGTTTCGTGCCTGGATCAACAATCCCGTCAGGAACGACTTCCCGCACACTGTCGTCGCGGTGTGCGAACGCATAAGGGACCGCCTCGGTGAACAGCATGGCCTTGGGTCCGCTGATCTCTCGCTGTGACGCTGCTCC
>DATMXF010000033.1:0-14543 GCA_035561835.1 Patescibacteria group bacterium | reverse complement strand
GAAACCGTTCGGCCAGAAATAAATGCAGGCACGACTCCCAATACGGCAATCCCGGTCCGTAGCACCGCACCCAAAAGAGGCGCGTCGCGCGCGCTCGTCGGAGGGCGTTATCTGCTCGCTCGGCCCGCAGCATGGCTTGGTCCATCAGCGTCGCTGCGAAGACGGTCCCTTCAGGTCCGGAAGAACCTTTCGACGCCCTTCAGAACATTGGGCATCCGCGGCGGTGCAAACGCCCATCCCGCGGCCACGCCGGCTGCGTCCGCAACGATATCTGCCACCTCGAAGGTCCGATACCCGGTCCAGCCCTGGATACATTCCAGCGCAACACCTAACGCCACGAAGCCGACGGCGAACATCCGGCGCCGGGTCAGACGGCCGTAGAGGTTTGCAAACCAGACCATGAGCGTGCCATAGGCGAACGCGTGTGAGAGCTTGTCTCCCTGTTCCACTCCGGTCTCGATGGAAATCGGCGCAACCGAAAGAAAGACGATGCAAAGAACCAGCACCCAGCCAAGCACCAGCCAAAGCGATCGGGCCCGGAGATCCAATCCTACAGTCTGATTGTTGGCAGCCATTGGTGAATCCAACGCCGTTGTCGGCCTGCCCGAGGCGGCATTGCGATCCTTCTCTGGAAACAGTAGGCGTCCATCCGCACCTTCTGCCACGGGGTTGCGCACGCTCAGGTCCTTGTTCGCGACAGTCAGTAGATTACGCAGCAATGTGCTAAGGCTTCTCTTGGAAATATCCCTAGCTCTCCACACCCGATCTCCTCTACCTTGCAGCCGCCTCTTAGTATACGGCCAGCGTCTTCCGGGATATCTCTCGCTATCGGTACTCATTCCAATGGAGGGAGCCGGAACAGGCGGCGGGCGTTGTCGGTCGTAAGACGACCGAGCTCCTCAAGGCGGAGTCCCAGGAGACGGGCGACCTCTTGGGCCGTGTGGAGGAGATAGGCCGGCTCGTTGCGCTGGCCTCGGAATGTTTGGGGCGGGAGATAGGGGCAGTCGGTCTCCAGGACCAGGCAATCCGTCTTGACTTTCCGCACGATCTCGCGAAGCGTCTCGTTCTTGGGATAGGTGACGGGGCCCGCAATGGAGATCGTGTAGCCCCTGGCCCACGCCTCTTCCGCCATGGCACCATCGCCGGAGAAGCAGTGCAAGAGCACTCGCTGAGCTGTCTCCTCCTCGAGGAGCCGCATCGTCTCCTGATGGGCGTCGCGGTCGTGGACGATGAGCGGCAGACCCAGCTCCCTGGCCAGGCGGACCTGACGGCGAAAGACATCGAACTGCACCGCACGCGGAGCGCGGTTGCGGAAGAAGTCAAGGCCCGCCTCGCCGATGGCCACGACCTTGGGTTGTTTGGCGAGGGCGCGAAGGGCCTCTTCAGCGGCATCATTATAGGTCTCGGCATCGTGGGGATGAATGCCGACGCCGGCGTACACCTGCGGGTAACGTTGCGCGGCCTCCACCGCCTTCCGGCTGGCCGCAAGATGATAGCCGACGGCGATCATAAGCTTGATCCCGGCGGCCTCGGCTCGCGTCAGCGCTTCGGCTCGGTCGTGATCGAACTCCCGCATTTGGATGTGCGCGTGCGTATCAATAAACATGGCGTCCCGATACACTTCGCCTAGCGGCGTTGCCGACTCCCGGGTGCTCCCTGCGACGTACCAGATAACGTACGCCTCGGTCAGACCCGTGAGCCGCGCCTTGCTATTCTCGTTTCTTGGCCCGCCACAGTGCACATACAATTGTGGAAAGACTTCATCAGATGCACGCTAGCGGACCTTGGAACCGGGGTCGACGGGTGCCTCCGGCGTGAGCAGTACGATCCGGCCAGCCTCATCCTCGGCGGCGAGCACCATCCCCTGAGAGGCAATCCCCATCAGCTTGGTTGGCCTCAGGTTAGCCACCATGATAATGTGCTTCCCTGCCCAGCTTTCCGGCGGATAGTGTACCTTCAGACCGGCAACGACGGTCCGCTCTTCGTCCTTCAGCCTGACTCGCAGCTTCACCAGCTTTTTGGAGCCCGGAATCGCCGCTGCCTCTATCACCTCCGCCACACGCAGGTCGACGCGCCGAAACTCCTCGATCGTAATCTGCTCGGAAGCAGCCTCGGCGGCAACGGTCGATCCCGTAGTTACCGGTGAGGGTTGTGCGGCGGTCGTCTGGATGCGGGGGAAAAGCGACTGCACCTCTTGAACGCGCCACTCCTGCGCCTCGATTGGTGACGGTGACGGGCACGCAGCCTCGACACGAAGAGGAGTTGTCGGCTCGGTGACGCCCAGACCCCGGAGCATCTGCTCAGCGGTTTGGGGAAGAAACGGCAACAGCAGCGTGGCGATCGTACAGAGGGTCTCGGCTGCGCTGAACAGGACCGCTTTCGTTCGAGCGTCCTCCGGGTCCCGCTTCCACGGTTCGTTGTGCACCAGGTATTTGTTCGTGGCCGAGACCAGGTTCCAGATGGCCGCCAGCGCCTCACTGAACGCAAAGCGCTCCATGGCGGCTGTCACGTCTGTGACGGCGGCGCGCGCCGCCTCAGCGAGGTCTCCATCACCAGGCGTATGAGTAATTCTACCGCCGTAGTATCGCTGGATCAGCTTGAGCACACGGCTGTAGAGGTTCCCGAGATCATTAGCCAGATCCGCATTCAGCCGGGCCACCAGCGCATCCTCGCTGAAGCCGGCATCCAGGCCGAATGTCATCTCCCGCAGCACGAAATAGCGAAAGGCGTCGACGCCGTACTTGTCGGCCAGATCAAGAGGCCGGACGACCGAGCCTCTGCTCTTGGACATCTTGGCCTCTTCGATCTTCCAGTAGCCGTGGACATTCAGGTGCCGATACGGTGGAAGTCCCGCCGCCTTCAGCATGGTCGGCCAGTAGATAGCGTGCGGTTTCAGGATATCCTTCGCGATCAGGTGCTGGGCGGACGGCCAGAAACGCCGGAACGCCTCGCCATCGGGCCAGTCCAGCGCAGAGATGTAGTTGATCAGCGCATCGAACCACACATAGGTGACATACCGGTCATCAAAGGGCAGCGGAATCCCCCACTCCAGGCGCGCCGAAGGCCGGGAGATACACAGATCCTCCAGCGGCTCCTTGAGAAAGGATAGGACCTCGTTCCGAAAACGTTCCGGTCGAATGAAGTCGGGATGGCGGTGGATATGGTCGATCAGCCACTCCTGATATTTCCCCATTCGAAAAAAGTAGTTCTGCTCCTTGATAAAGGCCGGGACCGTCTGATGATCGGGGCATTTGCTGTCCTGCAACTCCTTCTCGGTGTAGAACCGCTCGCAGCCGAAGCAGTAATGGCCGCCATACTCTCCGAAATAGATATCCCCGGCATCGTAGATCTGTTGCAGGAACCGCTGTACGGCACGTTTGTGAGGTTCGCTGGTGGTGCGAATGAATTGATTCGGCGCAAGTCCCAGCCGTTTCCACGTCTCCTGATAGATGCCGCTGATCCGGTCGGCATACGCCTGCGGGCTCTCGCCGCCCTGCGCAGCCGCCTGGACGATCTTGTCGCCATGCTCATCGGTACCGGTCAGGAAATAGACCTGTTCAGGCCCCAGCCGAAGCTTCTGGAAACGGGCCATCGTATCAGCCAGGATGGTGGTATAGGCGTGTCCCAGATGTGGGGTCGCGTTGACGTAATAGATCGGGGTAGTCAGGTAGAAGGTCTGGTCACTCATGAGTTGTTGCGATCCGGCGCAGAGACACCCCCGAAGCCGCCACTACTGCAGCCTCCGCCACCGCAACCGCTCCGGGGCGAGTTCTCGTCCAGCGGGGGACCGATGTGAATCAGATCAGCCGCCTTCACGGTAATCTGCACGCCATCTTCCAGTTCGATCACCAGTGATTCAGTCAGAAGGTTCCTTGCCTTGACAATCCCTACCCCTTCGGGCGCCTCGACCGGTGAACCGATCTTGGGTAGACGCCGCTTCGCCTCCTCGTACATTGAGTGCTCGTAGCGAAGGCAGCATTTCAGCCGCCCGCACATCCCTGCCAGTTTACTCGGATTCAGGGGGAGATTCTGGTCCTTGGCCATCCGGACTGAGATCGGGTCGTACTCTTTCAAAAAGGTCTTACAACACAGCTCTCGGCCGCACGGGCCGACGCAGCCTAACTTGCTGCCGACATCTCTGGCCCGGATCTGCCGCATCTCGATACGGGTATGGAGTTGCTGAGCTAAATCCTTCACCAGCCCGCGGAAGTCGATCCGATCGTCGGCGTAGAAATAGAAGGTCACCCTGCTCCGATCGAAGCTCGCCTTCACATCAACCAGCTTCATCGATAGCTCTAATTCCGTAATTTTTCGCGAGCAGAAGCTTCTCCCGTCCGATTCCAGACGCCTGATCCGTTCCTCATTGGCGCGATCCCGCGCAGTGGCCACCCGAAGGACGGCCGGCAGCGGTTCCGTCGCCTTATGTTCGGGATAGAGCGGGAAGGTGGAGAAGACCCGGCCCAATCCCTGTCCCCACGTGGTTTCGACCACCACCTGATCGCCCGGCCGGAGTTTTACCCCTCGGGGATCGTAGTGTTGATCCTGATATTCGGTCTCTCCTAAGTTGATTCGAACTGTTTTCATATCGACACCGCCAACAGGCCGGACGGAAGCGCCTCACGCAGTCGAAGCAAAAGGTCCTCCGTCGACAGCCGCGGATTTGCGTTGCGAACAAGGTTGTCCATCGCGGCATGGACCGCGCGAAGCCCATCCAGGATGGCGTCAAGGGGCACGCCCTCCGCCTGGCGGGCAATCGCGTCGCCGCGATCGTCGTTGACGAGCCAATCCGTCCGCCCGGATGCCTTCGCAACCATGAGATCACGCAGCCAGGCCGAAAGGATTTCCAACTGTTGCTGAAGCTTCTCCCGATCCTTCGCCAGCTTTTCGGCCAGGTCAACGAGGGCGGCAGGTCCATCTTGAAGCCCTCGCCCGACTCCTTCGAGCAGCAAATCTCTTGTCGCGGGCAGGGACGCTACCTCCTGACTGAAGGCGCGCTCAATGCTGCCACGGCTTAACGAGGCGATCAGCCTGGCCCGGGACGACTCCATCCCCTTCTCTCTCAGAAGGGCTTCGATCTGTCCGTGCGGGAGCGGGGAGAAGGTCACGATCTGGCATCGCGAGACAATCGTAGGGAGCAGGGCCGATACCGTACCGGTCAGAAGAATGAACATTGTTCCCCTGGCCGGTTCTTCCAGAGTTTTCAAGAGCGCATTGGCCGCCTGCTCCGTCATTCGCTCCGCGCTGTTGAGAATAAATACCTTCCAACGTGCCTCATAAGGAACCAGGGCAGCGTCGGCCTCAAGGGTCCGGATCTGCTCAATCTTGACGGTCGCGCCGTCCGGTTCGATCACCTGTACGTCCGGATGCAGTCCGTTCGCGATGTTGCGACAGGCGCGGCAGTTTCCACAGCCATCATTAGGCTCCGTACCTGGCACCCCAAAACCCCCCGTACCCCCCTTTTGCAAAGGGGGGGTGGGGGGATTTCGCATTTCGCGCTTCACACCCATCTCGCAATTGAGCGCCTGGGCAAAGGCGAGCGCGGCGACTCGTTTGCCTACTCCGGCCGGCCCGCTGAACAGATAGGCGTGGGCGATCCGCCCGGTCATGAGCGCCCGGTGAAGGAACCGGATAGCTCTCTCCTGCCCTATCACATCACGAAACGGCATCGTCGCACCGATCCTGAAGACGGATAAACTGATTCCACACGATCGTCTCGATCTCGGTCACGCCACAGCCGGCATCGATGACGATCATTCGGTCCGGGTTTTCCCGGGCCAGCGTATGGTATCCTTCCCTGATCCGCTGGTGGAAGTCGAGCGGTTCAGCCTCAATTCTGTCCCAGCACGCCGGCTCTGCGCTAATCCCCGTCGCGGCATCGAGGCTCGTGTCTCGCCTGCACCGCGTCAGTCCGATCTCCGGGTCGAGATCGAGCAGAATCGTCAGGTCAGGTACAAGTCCGTCCGCGGCACACCGATTCAGCCGCTGTATCAGATCGAGGTCAAGGCCTCTTCCACATCCCTGGTACGCCAGCGTAGAATCGGTAAAACGGTCGCAGAGCACGACTACTCCTCGCGCGAGGGCCGGTGCGATCAGCTCCCGGACAAGCTGTGCGCGGCTGGCCTCATACAGCAACAGCTCCGTAACCGCCGCAATGGAAACCGATCCCGGCCTGTCCCCGCATGTGTGAAGCGGGGAATGGAGCAGAAGCGTCCGAATCTCTTTGCCGATGGCGGTCCCTCCGGGATCGTGGGTTTCGATGACCTCTTTGCCGGAGGCGCGAATGCGATTGGCCAGCAACTTGAGCTGTGTCGTCTTCCCGGATCCCTCGCCCCCCTCAAAGGTCACAAATATGCCGCGCATGGCGCCATGCTCATCCCTCTGTACGTTTTCGCTCTAGCTGTCAGCTATCGGCTTCGTTTGAAACCGAGACCGACGCGATCAGTTCGGCCAGCGTGTCCAGCTCATCTTCCGAGACGGTACGAGGATCCAGGACGATCCGGTCATCCTTGATTCGAACCAACGCCGGTGGGTCGGTCCGGCGCAGACGTCCCTCTAAAACCTGCGCGGTCAGGCGGGCAGCCCGCACGGCCACCAGGCGCGTCGGAATCGCCTCGAGGGGTAGCGCGCCGCCGCCGACCTCTGACGTCCCCTCGATGATCGACACCTCAAGATGATCCGAGGCGAGTGCGGTAATCCGATCGCGCAGACGCCCGGCCCGCCGCTCAATCTCCTGGAGCGGCATCACAAGGGCCTGGAGCACCGGAACGTGGGCAACGGCTTGCCCTTCGTCGAGATAGAGTCGCAGTGTCGCTTCCAGCGCGGCCAACGAGAGCTTGTCGATCCGCACGGCGCGCGCGAGCGGATTTCGGCGGAGCCTTGTGACCAGCAGTCGCTTCCCCACGATCAGACCTGCCTGAGGTCCGCCCAGCAACTTATCCCCGCTGAAGGTCACCAGATCCGCTCCGGCGCGGATGCTCTCCGAGGGCATCGGCTCCTTGGTCAGCCCGAGTTGTGACAGATCGATGAGGGCGCCGCTGCCCACGTCCTCCACCACCGGCAGACCGGTCTTTTCGCCCAGGCCGGCCAACTCGGCCACCGGCACCTGGTTGGCAAAGCCCTGGATCCGGAAGTTGCTGGTGTGCACCTTCAGGATGATGGCGCTCGCCGGGCTGACAGCGTCCTGGTAATCCCTCAGATAGGTCCGGTTGGTGGTCCCCACTTCCCGCAGAATCCCGCCTGCGCGACGCATGATATCGGGGATCCGAAACGAGTCGCCGATCTCCACCAGCTCCCCGCGCGAGACAATAACCTCCCTTCCCTCGGCCAGCGTATTGATAGCAAGCAGCACCGCCGCCGCGTTGTTGTTCACCGCGAACGCCGCCTCGGCCCCGGTCAGACGGCATAAGAGCCGCTCCACATGGTCCTGCCTGGATCCGCGGTCTCCTCGTTCAAGGTCATACTCCAGGTTCGAGTAGCCCCGCGCCACCTCGACCATGCGCTCGACTGCAACCTCTGCGAGCGGGGCGCGACCGAGATTCGTATGAATGACCACGCCTGTTGCGTTAATAAGATGCCGCAGGGCTGGCCGATTCAGCCGCAATGCGATCTGCTGCGCCTCGGCAACCAACGCAACCCTGGATGACAGGTCGGCCTGCATAGATTCGGAGTGCCCGTTGGCAATCAATCGCCGCCGACGCTCCAACACCTCTCGGATCGCCTCAACGACAGCCCAGCGCGGCAATGTCTTGGCTGTCTCTCGGATCGACGGCGCCTGCAAGAGCTCATCCACCGAAGGAAGCTGCCTGAGGAGCAACCGCGTTCGACTATCCACAAAAGCCGCCTTCTCCAATAGCTGACCGCTGTTAGCTAATCGCTGCTTTATCGTCACGCTATCACACTTCCCCTCTTGATTCAACTCCGAGGTCGCCTCCGTGATCCCATCCTGAAGGTGAAGGGCCGGGCTGTTAGAAACTCGCCCGGCCCTTCACACATGCTTACGACGACAGGCTATTCAGATCTGTACATCTCACGCACCAGATCGCTTGGCCACAAAGCAGGGCTTGCAGAAGACCGGTTTGTCGAGGATCGGCTTGAAGGGAACGGAGGTCTGCTGGCCACAGGCCGAGCAGACGACCTCATACTCCTGGCGGGGGCCTCCATGGCCGCCTACCCCTTTGCGTACCGACTTGCAGCCCTTGCACCGTTTTGGCTCATTCATGAATCCCTTCTGCTCATAAAACTCCTGCTCGCCGGCGGTGAAGGTAAACTGCTGCCCACAATCAACACACGTCAGTGACTTATCCTGGAATGCCATTGGCTGCCTCCTGCCAAACCGAAACCCATTATTGCCCTGTTCCCGTATCTTAACGCTCCCCTCGTGCCGTTCCTGCCTAGCCTCTACCTTCGTCTCGTCATAGGCCCTCCCCCGCTAAACACGGTCCAATGTCAGATGCCGTGCCGCGAAAATACCGACCGCTTAAGAAGCTCCACCGTTTCCCGGACCTCCTCCCAGGCGCGCGTCTTGGCGGTCCCCTCAATGATTGCGGGGGCATCGATGAATGCCGTCCCATTCCACTCGATTCCCTTATGCTGAGTCAGGAAGGATTGTGGAAGCGAGGCCGGAAGTTCACGATCATTCATAACAGCCCAAGCAGCGGTCCAGGCGCGAGCAACGTTCCTCAGGTCATATCCACCTCCGCCGAGCGCCACCCATCGGTCGCAGAGATCTTTCAGACGCCGGACTGCCTGGACGAACGCCCCAAGGCTGATCCCAATGTGAGAGAGGGGATCGGTCCGATGGGCGTCAATTCCAAGCTGAGTGACCAGGATATCGGGCCGGAAGGCGTCCACCAGAGGCGGGACCACTTCATTGAAACACCAGAGGAAGATCTCGTCATCCGCGAAGGGCGGGAGGGGAATATTGACTGAGTACCCCTCCCCCTTTCCTTCACCGAGTTCGCCCACGAACCCGGTACCGGGAAACAGCGTCTTGCCGCCCTCGTGAATTGAAATGGTCAACACTTGATCCGTGTCATAGAATGCCCACTGGACACCATCGCCGTGGTGCGCATCGATGTCTACGTAGGCCACTCGGTGCCCGCGCCGGCACAGGTCGGCAATGATCAGTGCGGCATCATTGATATAACAAAATCCTGAGGCCCTTCCCGGTCCGGCATGGTGGAGACCCCCGGAGATGTTGAACGCTGTCCGCACCTCCCCCGATTCCACCATGCGCATAGCACGCAGCGAGGCGCCGGCCACCAACGCAGACCACCGGTAGATGCCTGGCAGGATCGGATTATCGGGGGTGCCTAGACCATATTCGAACGCGTCCAGCGGAGGGTGACCGGCACCTGTCTGCCGGCCAGGCAGGTCGGCCGTCTTGAGCACCTTCAGGTAATCTGGCTTCAGAAAGACCAGAAGGTCGTCGTCGGTAGCGAGTTCAGGTTCGACAGAGCAGGTCGAAGGAATGGACAGTAACTCGCAGGCGCTGATCAGATCGTAGGTGAGCCCAAGCCGCTCATTGCGAAGGGGATGCCCCGGTCCGTAGTCGAATTCCAGGAACCGCGAGGTATAAACGAATGCTGTCCTCAATCCTGAAGACATCGTCAGTGCCGTATGCGCGCTGGGGTACTGAATCCTTTGCGGGAGTCTCTCAGGCTCCGGCTCCGTTCTCGCCAGACCGACGATACGCCCCGCTCTTCCCGCCTGTCTTCCCGATCAGACGAATTGCGCCGATCACCATCTCCTTGTCCACCGCCTTGCACATATCGTAGACGGTCAGGGCCGCCATCGCCACAGCCGTCAGCGCTTCCATTTCAGCCCCGGTACGCCCCGTGACCTTGATCCGTGATTCGATGTCCAGGCGTCCTGCTTTCTCGACCGGCGTGAATTCGACTTCGGCGCTGGAGAGGAGGAGAGGATGACAGAGTGGGATGAGGTCGGACACTCTTTTGGCCGCCATGAGCCCGGCGAGCCTGGCAGCCGCCAGGACATCGCCCTTCGGAACCCTCCCCTTCTCAATCATGCGAAGGGTTCCTGGCTGCATGGTGATCGTGCCTCTAGCCACGGCCTCCCGCCTGGTTTCGTCTTTCTCACTGATATCGACCATGCGCGCTTGGCCATGTCGATCGACGTGAGTCAGCCGCTTCATTTTTGGGACGTAGCCGGCGTGTGATTGCGCTGGTGTTGACGCATAATCACGTGCATCTGATCTTTTATTGTCAGTTTGAGCTTCTGTAGCTCCTTCCGCTTTCGCTCCTGTTCGCTCGTCAGGTAATAGATCCGGTCCAACTCATTGATCTTCAGATCGAATTCCCGGTGCTTCTCGGCCAGTCGCTGGAACTCCGGATTCTCCTCCCTGAGACGAGCAAAGAGTTGTGCCTCCGTCTCCTCCATCTTTTACCTCCTCTCGGGTGGATTTTGACTACGATGGCGGCGCCTCGTCACTGAATGGAACTCAACGCCGAAAGGCTCGTACTGACGAGCGCATCTCAGCATCGGCAGGCTGAACTGCTCGTATGTAAAGGCGGGCCTATGTTGTGAGGGACATCCCATTTTGGTTCTAACCTACCCAAACACGGGACGAAAGTCAAGGACAAAAATCGTCAAATGCAGTGGATGACATGAGGAGCGGTGGCCTTGAATGCGGCAACAACCTCGGCCCCATCCTCCAGGCCGAGTTGCTCCCACGACTGTCGCGTCACGGTCGCCACAATCAGGACACCGCAGTCGATCGTCACCCGATAGGTGGAGCCGGCCGGCAGATGGCGGATGACCTTGCCGTAGAGCTGATTCCGCGCACTGGAGGTGGTCAGGATTGCCCCGCGAGGGAAGAGCGTAATCTCCTCCGGCCTGAGGCAGACCAGCACGCGCTCCCCCGGTGTCAATGGCACTGCCACTTCCAGGGCCCACCCCGGAACCTCGACAGTGGCGAGCCCCTGACTGACGGACTGCGCATGGCCCCGAAGAATCGTTTCAATGCCGACGAAGCGGGCTACCTCCTCGTTGACAGGCTCGGAAAACACCCGCTCAGGCACATCCATCTGCACAACCCGACCATCCATCATGACAGCGACCTGATTGCCAAGTGCCAACGCCTCGTTCCGATCGTGCGTCACAAAGATTGTGCTGATCTGTCTCTTGTCGAGAATCGCTTTGAGGTCAAGCAGCAGCCCCTCGCGGGTCGGAGGATCGAGCGCTGCGAACGGCTCATCCAGCAGGAACACCTCCGGGTCGAGAACCAAGGCCCGTGCCAGGCTCACCCGTTGAGCCTCACCCCCCGAAAGGGTCCGAGTCCGCCGTGTGGCCAGATGCCCGATGCCAAGCGTCGCCATGCTCTCCTGAACGCGCCTGCTCACCTCGGTGGAATCGATGTGCCGTAGCCTGAGTCCAAGCGCCACGTTGTCCTCCACGGTTCCGCTGGTCAGCAACGGCTCCTGGAAGACGCTCGCCATGCGGCGGCGCTCCGCCAGCAGATTGCCATACGGCTGAACCGGCCGCTCCCTGAAGAGGATGCGCCCCTCGGTGGGGTGCTCCAACAGTCCGAGGACCCGAAGCAGTGTTGATTTACCGGCCCCGTTCGGGCCGATGACGGCTAAGGTCTCGCCCTCCTGGACCTCCAGTAACGGCGTATCAAGGACCGGTATACCGTCGTATGCCACCTTGACGCTCTCGAGACGGAGTATCGGCCCGCTCACCGTGTCCGCCCCCGTTGCTGGATCCAGGTGAGGGTCACGTTCACGCTAAACGTCAGCAGCATCAGCAGGAGAGAAAGCGCGATCGCCATGTCGAAATTCCCCCTGCTGGTTTCAAGAACAGTGGCGGTGGTGAGCACCCGCGTCTGCCGGGAGATGTTACCGCCCACCATCATGGAGGCGCCAATCTCGGAGATGACTGCGCCAAAGCCGGCCATCAGCGCCGCCAGGAGCGGCAGTCGCGCCTCTTTGAGGAGGAGACAGACAACCTGAAGTCTCGATGCGCCAAGCCCCATAAGCTGCATGCGTAGTCGCGGGTTCAACTGCTGAATGGCGGCGACCGTGAGGCCGGTCACGACCGGGGCGGCAATTACCAGTTGAGCAAGGATCATAGCGGTAGGTGTGTAGAGCAGTTCCAGGAAGCCAAGCGGCCCACTCCGCCAGAGAAAGATGCTCACGAAGAGGCCGACCACGACCGGCGGCAAGCCCATGCCCGTATTGACCAGGCTAATAGCGATGCCTCGCCCGGGAAAGCGGCTCAGGGCCAGGAAGGTGCCGATAGGAATGCCTATCAGCAGACTGAGCAGGGTCGCGATCCCGGAGATCTGCAGCGACAGCAGCATGATCCGCATCACCTCCGGATCGCCGGAAACAAGCAGCAGGATAGCCTGCGTGATACCTTGCCAGATCAGCTCCATTCTCGATCCTCCACGCAGTTACGGTCGACCATCACTCATCAGGGGCCAGCAGGTGCAGATGGTCCGGCGGTAACGACAGCCATACCTCTTTTCCCACACACAGTGTCATCAGGTCGTACAGTCGGCTTCGAACCTGGATTTCCAGGTCGTACTTGCCGGGATCGCCCCCATCGGTGAGGCTGACAAAGAGCACATAATCAAGACCACGCCCGAGTTCATGAACGATTCGGCCGCGCAGGAGGTTGACCCGCCGTTCCACCCTGTCCGGCCATACCAACCGTACATCCTCCGGTCGGATGCAGAATTCTACCTCCCCCGCAGCCGCCGGCGCCGGGCCATCGGCCCGCAAATGATGCCCGCGCCAGACGATATCCCAGGTGTCGTCCGAGTCATGGCAGGCGACACCACGCAAGATATTCTTCGCGCTGGTATGCTCGGCCACGCGCCGGGTCCGCGGTTGATGGAGCACCTCTTCCCGGGTTCCCATCTGGAGCACCTTGCCGCCATCGATGATAGCGATGGTGGAGGCCATGAGATACGCCTCCTGCAGATCGTGGGTCACAAGCAAGATCGTACCTTTGTAATCGGCCAGCATCTGAAGTAACTCCTGGCGGAGCGTCTCGCGGACAGCCGGATCAAGGGCGGAGAACGGCTCGTCCAGCAACAGGATCTCAGGACGACCGATCAGGGCGCGTCCAAGAGCCACGCGCTGCCGCTGTCCGCCTGAGAGCTGATACGGATAATGCTGCGCGAACGAATCCAACCTCAGGAGATGCAGCGTCTCGTTGACCCGGTCGGCCGCTTTACTCTTAGGCGTCCCTCGAGGCAACCCAAACGAAAGATTCCCCGATACCGTCTTATGCGGAAAGAGGGCATACTCCTGGAAGACCAGACCCACGCGTCGCAGGTGCGGTGCCAGATCGATACCGGCGTTCGCGTCAAAGACAGTCCGACCGTTGATGCGTATCGTCCCCGAGGTCGGTCTGATCAGGCCGGCAATGGCCAGGAGCGTCAGACTCTTCCCCGATCCCGATGGACCATACAATGCCGTGATCCCGTCGCCGATCACAAGTTGCGTCCGGAGGTGGAATCCCGGCAGTCGCCTGTCGAGCGCAAGATCGAGCATCAGTATCTGACCTTCGTCATGCGTCCGACCAGTGCGAGAATCAGCAGGACTGCAGCCGTCGCCAGGATCGACATGGCATTCGCCTCCTGGGGCTGATTCGCCTGAACCGCATCATAAATCGCGAGGGCAAGTGTCTGGGTCCGTCCCGGGATGCTCCCGGCGATCATCAGCGTAATGCCAAACTCCCCCATGGCTCGAGCAAACGCCAGGATCGATCCGGCCAGAATACCCCGCCACGCCAGCGGCAGGGTGATAGTGCACAACACAATCAGGACAGGTTTGAACGTCCGGCCCGCATCTTCGATCCGGCGGTCGATCCCTTCAAATGCCCCTTGGGTAGCCTTAATGAACAGCGGCAGTGCGGCGATAGTCGAGGCGAGAACGGCAGCTTTCCACGTGAAAATGATGCCGATGTTCAGCCACTGCCCCATGAGACGTCCCAGCAGCCCTTGTCGGCCAATCAGCAGCAACAGGTAATAGCCGGTGACGGTAGGCGGCAAGATGAGCGGAATCATCACGATCGACTCCAGAACTGCCCTGCCTGGAAATCGGCCTCGCGCCAGCAGCCAGGCGATCGGTGTGCCGAGAACCAGCGCCGCTACCGTCGCAAGACCGGCAACCTTCATCGATAGGAGCAGAGGCGCCAGCGGAATCTGAATCATAACTGTCACTATCTACTTCTGTACAATGTCGGTCTCGCGTCTCGATGAGCGCGTTCGGCTGTTCGGCGGCGGTAGGAATCCGTGAGCCTTCAGAATCTGTTGTCCGCCCTCGCTCAGCGCCAAGTCTGCGAAGGCTCGCGCCACAGCGGGCTGCTGCGACGTTTTGATAACAGCAATCGGATAGCGCGCTAATGGAGCACTTCCTTCCGGCGCAACAGCAATGACCCGGACCGATTCGCCGGCACTTTGCGCGTCGGTCGCATAGACAAGGGCGGCCTCTACCTCGCCTCGCACGACGTAGGCCAGGGCCTGACGAACATTCTCCGTGAAGATCAGCTTCGGCTGTAACGAATCCCACAAC
>DATMXF010000032.1:0-2158 GCA_035561835.1 Patescibacteria group bacterium | reverse complement strand
GCTCAAGGGTACGACGGTCGTCCTCACGCCCGAGAACGAAGCCTTCGCGCCGATCAAGATCGCGCAAGAGCAGCGTTTTCAGATCCTGGGTAAGGTCATCGGCGTCTTTCGGAAGCTGTAACCATGGAACGCCTCCTGCCGCCCAGGCTGCTTGATATTTTGATCGCCACGGCCGATCGGGTCGTCAAGCTGGACGCCTCTACCGCTTCGACGACGCTCAGTGCAGGGCTCTCTCTGGAAAAGTTGATCAGGGTGAGGAGTGTAGCTAAAAGTGTAGCTAAAAGACTTGACCACATCTCAGTTTTAGAGTATTAGATCGTCACCAACCTTCCTTCTTTAGGAAAGGGAGGACAGCATGGAACATCCCACTGGAATAAGGGTTATCCAAGACCCCTCTCCTCAGAGGGCTGGCAGGTGGACACCTGCCCTGGCCGCCCTTCCGCCAGCGCCTCCAGCGAAGCCTAAGCTGCTGGACCGCCTCCGCGAAGCCTTGCGCTCGCGCCACTACAGCCGCCGGACGGAGCAGACCTATTGCTTGTGGATCAAGCGGTTCATCTTCTTTCATCATGTGCGCCACCCCTCGGAAATGGCAGAACCGGAGATCAACGCCTTCCTGACATACCTGGCGGTCAACCAAAAGGTCAGCGCCTTGACGCAAAACCAGGCCCTTGCCGCGCTCCTGTTCCTGTATCGGCATGTCCTGGGTCGCGAAATCGGTGACTTGGGCGGGGTGATCCGCGCCCGGAAGACCAAACGCCTGCCCGTGGTTATGACGCGTGACGAGGTCAAAGCCGTTCTGGCGAACCTGAGCGGCGATAAGAGTCTCATGGCCTCGCTCATGTATGGCGCGGGTCTGCGCGTGATGGAGTGTGTGCGGCTGCGTGTCCAGGATATCGACTTTGCGCGCAGTGAAATCACGGTTCGCGACGGTAAGGGCGGCAAAGACCGCGTGACGATGCTCCCTGAATCGCTCAAGCAATCGCTTCAAAATCATCTGCAAAAGACCAAGGGGATTCATGAGCGGGACTTGGCCGAAGGCTGGGGGCGGGTGCAAATGCCCGACGCCCTGGACCGCAAGTATCCCAACGCGTCCGCTGAATGGCGTTGGCAGTGGGCCTTCCCCCAAGAGAACCGGTGGAAGAACACGAAGACCGGCGAAGGGCGGCATCACATTGACGAATCGCTGGTTCAAAAAGCCGTGAGAGACGCCGTTGGCAGGGCTGGTTTGACCAAACGGGCCACGTGCCATACGTTCCGCCATTCGTTTGCAACTCACCTGTTGGAAGGCGGTTATGATATCCGTACGGTGCAGGAACTACTGGGCCATAACGACGTGAAGACAACGATGATTTACACCCATGTCCTCAACCGCGGACCGGCAGGCGTTCGCAGTCCCATTGACGCGCCCTGAGGTCGATCCTAGAGGATGTTATGCCGATCCGCATAAGACGCCGTGATAAGAACTGCGATTCGATGCAATTGGCTGAAATCCGGCCGGTTATGGTCGTTATAACGCCTTTTCCATAGGCTTCTTATACGGCACGTTCAATCGCATTTGGGGTGTTATATGTATCCATATAAACACTGTTGGGCATACCGTGAAAGAAGTATCGCTTTGGTTCGTGCGATCAGCTTTGTGGGGCATTGGGCTGTCGGCTTTTCTCGGTATCGCCGCCTCTCCGCGCGCTCCCAAAACATGGGGCGTACGGCGTACTTAGCCGAGTATGCCTCAACCTGCCCCCTTTATCACTGACCGGGGGAGACCGTTGGCCTTCAATATCCGCACACGAATCACCGTGGCCATCGGGGTCGGAGTAGGGCTGCTTGCCGCTTCGATCACCGTCTCTCTCTATCAATATGTCCAAATAGCCCGGAGTACGCAGGCCATCGAGACCGTGGCCGAGGAAATCGAGCTGGCGTCCCGCCTGCAGTTGGCCATGAGCGTGGCCATGATGCCGGCCAATGACTACCTCATCACCGGCCGGGCCGGTGAACGGGGGAAGTTCAATCGCCTCACCGGCGAGGTAGAGAAGCTTCTGGGGAGGATCGGAGGTCACTTCATCCTGAATGAAGAGGAGCGCGCCCTCTTGGACCGGATCCGTGAAGGGCATGAACGATTGAACGCCATGGGAGAGGAAATTCTCGCTCTGTCCGACCC
>DATMXF010000031.1:0-2065 GCA_035561835.1 Patescibacteria group bacterium | reverse complement strand
CAGGCGCGAACCCCGCCAGGGGAGGCGCCGCGGGGACCAGTTGCAACAATACGGACAGGAGATACGTATATCCGATACCGTAGACCGGCCAATCGGGAGCCGGTAGAGCCAGGTACAGCGGAAAGAGGCGAACCGAAAGCGCGAAGGCGACAGGTAACAGTACAAGACTGATAAAGGTATGAACGGCAAATTCATTCCAGCCGGAATCCACGGCAGTCGCGCCGGTTAGCGCCATATGAAGCAGCACGAACAGGTTGAGACCCGCATAGAGGATCCAGCCGGCCGCCATCATGCCAAAATACGGTTTGACCGCACTCAAAGCCGGAAGCTTGCTGACTTTGGTGCTGCCGCGCATGGTCCCAATCAGGAGCGACACGTATAGGACGATTGCGCCGGCTTCCAGCACTCCCGAGACGCCTACCAGCCAACTGAGAGGATTAAAAAGTGGGCTATCCTCGAAGGAAGTCAGAACCATACCCCCGATCGCCCGGAACAGCAGCCCAGGTACCATCAGCCAAAGAATGTAGTTCATTCGTTCCGGATGAGGCAGGGGAAAGCTGGCCAGTCGCGGGATGAAATGCAGGCTGATGCCCATAATGAATACGCCTGCCCAGCCGACGAGTTGCAGATGCCCGTGCGTCTGGATAAGGGCGTAGAAGCCCTGCCCTGCGGGAAAGCCGTAGGCGATCACGACGGCGAGGTATGCGCCGAACGCAAAACCTCCGGCAATCGCTGTGGTCAGCGATGTCCAGATAAATCCGGAGTGAAACTCGGCATACTGCTTCACCGTGAAGTGTACCTTACAGGCAGGTGGCCACAGAAGAACAAGGAAGGGTCGAGTTATGCCATAGCGTAAAGAAGTCCGAGGTGGTCGACACAGACGGGAGCCATAACCCGCACGGCGCGACCACCTCGATTGCCATGATCCTTACAGTTTGTTCGCCTCGCTGGCCAGGTAGCTTGCCACACCCTCGGCGTCAGGCCGCATCCCCTTGGCCCCATTGGTCCACCCGGCCGGACAGACCTCTCCATGCGTCTCGGTGAACTGGAGCGCATCCACCATACGAAGCATCTCATCCACATTGCGCCCGAGCGGAAGATTGTTGACCACCTGATGCTGGACGATGCCCTGTTTGTCGATTAGGAAGGAGCCGCGCAGGGTCACTCCGCCAGGCAGCAGGACGTCGTATTCGCGGGCGATCTCCTTTGTCAGGTCGGACACCAGCGGATAGCCTACCGGGCCGATGCCGCCCTTGTTGACAGCGGTGCCGCGCCATGCGCAATGGGTGAAATGCGAATCGACCGAGCAGCCGATCACCTGGACGCCGCGCTTCTCGAACTCGGCGACACGATGATCAAAGGCGATAATCTCTGAAGGACAGACGAAGGTAAAATCGAGGGGATAGAAGAAGAGCACAACATACTTACCCCAGTAGTCGGACAACTTGAAATTGTTATTAAAGCTGCCGTCCGACATCACGGCGGTTGCGGTAAAATCGGGTGCGGACTTGCCTACGAGTACGCTCATTGCTCCTCCATGTGTGTGTGGGTTGATTACAGGGTACCGATACGATGATTGTCACGACTCTGGTGTTTAGGCTGAAGGCTGAAGACGAAAGGCAATACATTATCTCAAAAGGCACGAATCAAGCCATTTACGATCTTCTCGGCTCCTACCCCTGAGAGTCTTCGGTCTTCAGTCCATCTACCTGATTGATGAATTATAGTCGATGTCACATTCGGCTGACAACGACGAAATGCCGGACGTATGCCTGCGCTGCCCTGCCGGCGTATCCCGAAGGGGAAGTCAAAGCGGAGTGACCATCCCGGAAGGATCCAGCAGTGTGACACGGTGGGTCGTACGCGAATCTTCTTTTCTTCTTCGACCCCGCGTGGCAGGTACGCGATTTGCGGATTTAACTGCCGGCGTCTACTTGTGCTGCCGGTCGTGCTTCTGGCGGGCGATCCGGCGGCTCTGCCTGTCTTGCGTACGCTCGATCCGGGCGCGCTCCCGCTTCGTCACCGTCCCGTCGGCGAGCGCCTGGCCTTCCATCTGCTGCACGTG
>DATMXF010000030.1:0-6226 GCA_035561835.1 Patescibacteria group bacterium | reverse complement strand
CAATCCGAGCGGCAGCTCCTCAAGCTACGGAGGCAATCCGCTTGCCGCAACGGCCGGACTAGCCGCTCTTGAAGTGATTCTCAAGGAACAGCTTGTCGCAAATGCCAAGCGTGTCGGCGCGGTCATGCTGAAGCAACTGGAAGCGATGAAGGAGAAATACCCGTTTATCGGCGATGTACGTGGTCGAGGGCTCTTGCTTGGCATAGAACTGGTCAAGGACAGGCAGACCAAGGAGCCGCTTCCGAAATCTCTCACCCAGACGCTGTTTCAGAGCTGCCTCAAGCGGGGACTGCTGGCCATGTGCTACTCCTACAACATCCGGATCAACCCGCCTCTCGTCATCACTGAACAGCAGGCATTGGAAGGCCTGTCCATCCTCGATCAGGCCTTTGCCGAGCTCAATAAGACAGGGTATAGGGGATAGGGTAGAGGGAATGAAGACAGGGTATGGGGTGAGGGGTATAGGGTGGAGGAGTGAGAAGAATCGCCGGATTTTCTTTACACCCTATACCCTATACCCTACACCCTGTACTTAAGCATGTTGAACGGCGCTATCATCGGTCTGGGCAATGTGGCGGTCAATGGGCATCTGCCGGGATGGGAAGGGTGCGACCGGGCCCGGATTGTTGCCGCGGTTGATGCCGCTGAATCCAGGCTCGCTCAGGAGCGATCGCGTCTTCCAGGGGCCAGGCTCTACACCGACGTGTCAGCGATGCTGGCTGCCGAGGTCGTCGATTTCGTCGATATCTGCACACCGCCTGGAACGCACGCATCCCTGATACGACTGGCCTTGAGCCGAGGGCTGCATGTGCTGTGTGAAAAGCCGCTCGTGCTCACCCCGGACGAGCTGCGGCTGGTGCGAGATGCCCGGGCGGAAAGTGGCCGTATTCTCCATACGGTCCACAACTGGCGGTATGCTCCGATCGTCATGCAGGCGACGACGCTGATCCGGCAAGGACAGATCGGGACTGTGCAGTATGTAAGCTGGCACGTTCACAGATGCGAACCATCGGTCGCGGTGCAGTCGCTCTCAAGTCCCGTCGAAAGCACCACACCCGATCCTTCGACTATGCTTGGGACAGGCAACTGGCGGCTGGATCCGGCCATCGCCGGCGGCGGCATCCTGCTCGATCACGGCTACCATGCCCTATATATCGTGTTGGATTGGCTTGGGGAGGAGCCTCGGACGATCACTGCTACGCTGGAAAAGCGCCGGCATCCGGAGTGGCCGGTTGAGGATACGGCGAGCGTTCAACTGAGGTCGTCTGCAGCCGAGGCCAATATTCTTTTGACGTGGGCCTCTTCATCGCGGAGTAATCGGGCTGTCATCGAAGGAACCTGCGGGACTATCCGGATAGAGGACGGCACCCTGGTTCTGAAACGCGAAGGGGGCGAACAGAGTTGGACATTTGAGCAGCCGCTCTCGCAGGGTTCCCATCACCCGGAGTGGTTTCGCCAGGTGAGGGATGATTTTCTGCGGGAGATGTCGGCTGCTGAGCGAGGCGGGGAGAACCTGACCATGGCGTCGCGCTGTGTGCAGCTTCTGCACCTTGCCAAGGAATCGGATCGTCAAGGAGGTAAGGCGTTGGCCGTCAGCGGTCAGCTAAGAGCTGATGGCTGATCGCTGAACGCTTTCTTTCGGATGGGCAAGCAGGCAGCTACAATCGTGATCGTGATCTCAAAGGGCTCGGGTGAGGTTGGCCCGAATACGGTGGTATTAGGTCTACCGTTGCTTCGACGGATTGTTATGGTTGCCTCTCGCGCCGGCTGTCAGGACATCCTGGTTGTGGATAATGGGTCATTCAAGTGCGAGAAGTTGCTGGAGGGAACGAAGGCCGTGCTGCTGCCTCCAGCCAGGTTGACCAACCAGCAACCCTCCGGCCGTATCCTGGTGCTGGCCGCTCACCTCCTCCCCCAGCTCTCGCTGCTGACGTATCTGACCGATATGCCGTTACACGCTGAAGCGATCTGTGCTCCCGTCAGCGGGATCGCTGCGGTTGAGACGACTGATCCCAGGACGCTGCTGTCGGTGATCGAGCGTGCGAATGACGACCTGACCCTGTTCTCCGAACTGGAGCAGACCTACCGAAGAACGGGTGCCATCATAGATGGCGGACGCTGGGTCAGGGTCTCGAATCGAGCGGATCTCCCTCATGCCGAGCGGTGGCTCCTGCAGGGTCTGGTAAAAGATACGGAAGGCTTTATGTCGAGGCATGTCGAACGGAAGATCTCACTGGCGGTCACGCGGCGCCTCGTGGGCACTGATATCACCCCGAACCAGATGACCGCCGTGAGCGTGGCAATCGGTGTTGTGGGGGCGCTGTTCTTCCTCTCATCTGCACCTGCGTATCAACTGATCGGCGCGCTGTTGTTCCTCCTGCATTCGATCCTGGACGGCTGTGACGGAGAGATTGCCAGACTCAAATATCTGGAATCCCGTTTTGGCGGTCTCCTGGATTTCTGGGGGGATAATGCCGTACACTCAGCGGTATTTGTGTGCATCGGTCTGGGATGGTGGAAAGCTGACGGGGCGCTGTTGCCCCTGCTGCTGGCCTGCTCGGCCACGGTGGGAGGCCTTCTGTCGGCTGGATTCGTCTATCGACAGACCATGCGGCACAAAACCGCCGAAGGGCCGCTTTTTACGTCCACCACTACTTCCGAAGCCCCGTCCCGCGTCTCTGTGCTTGCCGACGCCCTTGCGAGGCGGGATTTCATCTACCTCGTGGTCATCCTCTCGGCGTTTGGAAAGGCGCATTGGTTTCTCATTCTCGCGGCGATCGGGGCGCCGATCTTTTTTACGGTCGTATTGTGGAACTCATATAGGGAAGGGGTACCGGCATGAGCCAAAGGAGTTCATTCTATCCTGAATTGAAGCGAGACATTGCGTCTCCTCAGGGCAAGTTGGGCGTACTGATCCCGGGGTTGGGGGCGGTTGCGACGACGCTCATTGCAGGAGTCCACTTGATCAACAAAGGACTGTCTCAACCGTATGGCTCCCTCACGCAGATGCAGCGAATGCGCCTGGGCAAGCGGACCAGTCCTCGCTATGCGCCGATCAAGGAGGTCGTTCCTCTTGCAGACCTGAAGAATCTGGTCTTCGCCGGCTGGGATATTTTTCCTGAGGATGCCTATCAGACCGCGTGTCATGCCGGGGTTCTGCCAAGAGAGTTGCTGGACCAGGTCAAAGACCAACTGGAAGCGGTCAGACCATGGCCGGCAGTCTTTGATCAAGCCTATGTGCGAAGGCTCTCGGGGACGAACCTGAAGTCAGGCCTCAGTAAGAAGCACCTGGCGGACCTCCTGATTGCAGATATCGAGGCATTCCGCCAAAGGGAGGGGACGCAGCGGGTCGTCATGATCTGGTGTGGATCAACAGAGGTCTTCATGCAGCCGGCGCCGGTACACGAGACCATTGAGGCCTTTGAGGCCGGCCTGAAGGCGAACGCCCCGGAAATCTCTTCAAGCATGATCTATGCCTATGCGGCCATCTCGGCCGGTGTGCCCTTTGCAAACGGTTCACCCAATCTGGCGGTAGACATCCCGGCGCTGGTCGAATTCGCTCATCAGCGCCACGTTCCGATTGCCGGAAAGGATTTCAAGACCGGCCAGACCTTTCTTAAGACCGTGATCGCGCCCGGGCTGAAGGCCAAGATGCTGGGGTTGACCGGCTGGTTTTCTACCAACATCCTGGGAAACCGAGACGGTGAGGTGTTGGATGATCAGGGATCGTTCAGAACCAAAGAGGTCAGTAAGGGCTCGGTGCTGGAGGCGATTGTGCAGCCGGAGCTCTATCCGGAGCTGTATGGACAGGTCTTCCACAAGGTCCGCATCGAGTACTACCCGCCGCGGGGCGATGCCAAAGAAGGATGGGACAACATCGACATCTTCGGTTGGCTCGGCCAGCCGATGCAGATCAAGATTAACTTCCTCTGTCGGGATTCCATCCTGGCGGCGCCGGTAGTTCTCGACCTGGCTCTGTTTCTGGACCTGGCGCAACGGGCCGGATTATCGGGTATTCAGGAGTGGCTGTCGTTCTACTTCAAGTCTCCGATGGCCCGAGCCGACCTGAAGCCGGAGCACGATCTGTTCATCCAGCATCTGAAGCTGACAAACACCTTGCGCATCCTGGTCGGAGAAGAGGTACTTGACCACTCCGGACTTGATTACTACGAATTCGGTGATGCCTATCGAGTAGGCATGGGCGGGGCGTGAGCCTGTCCTGAGCTTCATCGAAGGGACAGCGCGGCTACTTCTTTGCCGCCGATCCCAACCCCTCCGACTCTCGCTTGAGCCGCATCTTCTTGACGAGGGCTTCGTACGACTGATCCCGGATGACCTTATCGAACTGGACGCGGTAATTGCCCACGATGCTGACCTCGTCGATCACGACATCGTATGGAACCCAGACGGTGCCTCGACGAAGGAGGGTAAAGTCAACAAAGGTGGGCTCGTTCCGTTTCGAGAGGAACTTGGTCTTGACGATGGCGTCCTGCGCATCGATCTGTTCCGAGAGGTAGGTCACATGCTGGTCGCCAAGATGATCGACCACCAATGTAGTGTAGGATTCTACAAACAGATCCCCGAACAGCTCGACGAAATCCTTCCGTTCCTGACCTGATCGCTTCGCCCAGTGATTGGCCAGCGAGCGGCGCGCCATCTCCTGCAGGTCGAACCAGCGCAAGATCCGCTCCTTCACCATCGACTTTCGCGCTGCCTCCTTTGTCTTCTCTTGCAGGGTGGGGTCCTGCACGATAGCGGTAAGCTGATCCAACTCGGTCTTGACCTGATCGGTGGTTCCGCTCGCGAAGGCGAACCCCGCAAAGACCGACAATCCCAGGGCCAGCATTCCACTCAGCAGTCCCGTTCGCACGGATACCCTCATGGCGTTTGACATGCTACTTCTCCTTTGAGTTGAAGATCGTGTCCTGTTCCATATTCTGAGCGCTCGGTTCAACGTGTTCAGGAGCGCGTTCAGCCCGGAGCCCGGAACCTGAAATCGCCTTTTTTGATGGGTGTCTGGCAACAACAGTGAGGAGGGCCGGCAGCACGACCACAGAGACCAACAGGACGGCCCCCACCCCCAGCGTCACCAAAAGACCGATACTGTATGCGCCGCGGTGGTGAGCCATGAGGAGGCTGCCGAAGCCGATCATGGTTGTCAGCGATGAAAGCGCTACGCCCTTCCCGATACTCTTTGGCAGTATGGCGGCCTCCCCCTCTTCTCGAAAGCGATGGATGATCAATAGGCCGTTTTCCACTCCTGGCGCCACAATCAGCGGAATGATAATTAAGTTGGCCAGATTGAACTTCAAATGAAAGAGTTCCATCAGACCGGCGATCCAGATGGCTCCGATCAACAGCGGGACCTTAGCCAGCAGGAAGTAGCGTAGATCGCGCAGATTCAGCAAGAACAGCGCAGCCACCCCGATCAAGGCATAGATCGCCACCTGCTGATACCCTCGCTTCATCGCCGAGATCACCTCGTACCCCTTGACCGGGTCGCCGACAGCGTCGAGATCCACTGATCGTAACTCACTGACGAACGTAATCTGCGAGGCGAACTCCCACGGGTCGCCTTTGGGGTAGACCCGAATCAGGTACGAACCGTCCCGCCCCACAAACTGCTTTTTCAGATCGTTCGGCACATCATCGAGCCCAACCGAACCGGAGGCTACCGCCCTGTCGAGGAGCGACATCTTATCATAGTAATCGTCGAACAGTTTATCCTGAAAGACGGCGAGCCTGCGACGAACCTCTGCGTAGCCGCGTTGCCGGATCCGCCGCTCAAACTGATCGACCAGGCGTCGTACTTGCGCCATCTGCTCCAAGGGCGGTTTGTCCTTTCCGGTCCACTTCTCCGCATCCTCGGCTGTCAACATCTTGGCCTTGATCCGGTGCAGTGTGTTTAGTAACTCATCGAGATCAACCGGTTCCGGCTGGGGCAGTTTTGAGAGGTCCACTCCGGTCAGGAACGGTCTGAGCTCACGAGCCAGCAGGAGCTTGCGCTCTTGATCCTCCGGGATAAGCATCGCGATACTCTCCACTTTGCTCACCGAGGGGAGGGCTTCGAGGGCCTTCGTCTTCATTCTGACCTCCTCGAGGCTCTTGGCCAGGATCACTCCATAGGTGGTCGAACGCTCAGACTGCCGGATAATCTTGAGCTCCCAGTCCACCGACTCAGTCCCTTCCGCCTGAAGATGGAGGACGTTGCCGTCGAATTCGATGC
>DATMXF010000029.1:0-2305 GCA_035561835.1 Patescibacteria group bacterium | reverse complement strand
GGGGAGATCATTTCTGAGCAGGCCTTCGATTACCTGGATGCACCGGTGGAGCGAGTAACCGGCGCGAACGCCCCGACGCCATATGCGAAGAATCTTGAGCGTGCCAAGGCCCCGAGCAAAGAACGGGTTGTTGCAGCAGTAAAGAAGGTCCTCGCCGTTTAGGTCATTCGGTCTGTTCGGTCTATTCGGTCGTTCCGTCAGACAGGCGAGACGACCAACTTGACCAGATAAACCAGACAGACCAAATAGACTAAATAGACCAAACAGACCAAAACACGAAGAGGAGACACGCATACGATGGCCATTTCTGTGGTCATGCCCCGGTTAAGCGACACCATGGAGGAGGGAAAGATCCTTCGGTGGCTGAAGCAAGAGGGGGATCGGGTAGAGGGGGGCGACATCATTGCGGAGATCCAGACCGATAAGGCCGACATTGAGATGGAAGCCTTCGGATCTGGCATCCTTCGAAAGATTCTGATCGGGGCAGGTGAGTCAGCGCCGGTCGGCCACCTGATCGGAGTGATCGCCGAGGAGGATGAGAATATCTCGATACCGCTGCCTCCTGCTATGGGCTTCGCTGCACAAGCCGCGACGCCGGCTGGGCCAGGCGCCTCTGCGCCGGTCTCTCCCACTGTTCAGGCGGTCGCTGCCGGGCGCGTCAAGGTCTCACCCCTGGCGAAGAGGCTGGCGCGAGCGCAGGGGATCGACCTGTCGACAGTGAAGGGATCCGGCCCCGGAGGACGGATCATCCGCCGGGATCTGGCTGCTGTGATACCGTTGGCTGCGGCTGTCGGTCAGCGGGCGCCATTGATTACAGAGCGAGTTGCTGCGATGACTCCACCCGCGCCATCCGCAGAGTTTGAGGATCGGGAGCTTTCCCCGATGCGTAGGGCGATTGCCAAGCGCGTGGCTCAAAGTACGGCGACGGTACCCCACTTCTACCTTACGGTCGAGGTAGCAATGGAAAAGGCCGCAGAGTTGCGTGAGGCGATGCAGGTCCAGGCGCCGGACCTCAAGGTGACCTTTACTGATATCATCATCAGGGCTGTGGTGATGGCGCTGAGGCGACATCCGTCGATGAATGCATCATTCATGGACGATCGGATTCGTGTCTACTCTCAGGTCAATATCGGCATTGCGGTTGCGCTTGAGGAGGGATTGATCAATCCGGTGTTGCGCGACTGCGGCAAGAAAGGCCTGATGCAGATCGCCAGAGAGGCGAAGAATCTCGTCGAGCGAGCCAGGGCGTTGAAGTTACGGTCTGAAGAGTATGCCGGAGCGACCTTCACGGTGTCGAACCTGGGCATGTATGAGATTGAAGAGTTCACCGCGATCATCAACCCTCCGGAGGCCGCCATCCTGGCTGTCGGCAGGATACAGAGTAAGCCGGTCGTTGTAAATGGAGATGTGCGGATCGGTCAGCGGATGCGGATGACGCTGTCGTGTGATCATCGAGCGGTTGATGGTGCAACCGGGGCGATATTTCTTCAAGAGGTGAAACGACTGCTGGAGCAACCGTTTCACCTCATCCTCTAACGTCGGTCTGTTTGGTCTATCTGGTCGTTTGGTCTGTTCGGTCGACTAACCAGACAGACGAAATAGACGAAAGAGACCAGACAGACCAGAAAACGAGATAGACCATCATGGGACAGGACAGTCAACCGTTTGATCTGGCAGTGATTGGAGCAGGCCCTGGCGGCTACATCGCATCGATCCGCGCTGCGCAACTCGGGATGCGGGTCGCGCTCATCGAGCGAGATCGCCTAGGTGGAGTCTGTCTCAACTGGGGTTGCATCCCGACGAAGGCATTGCTTCAAAGTTCGCAGGTGCTGTCCCTGATGCGCCGCGCCGGGGAGTTTGGGATTCACATGGACAACCTCCGGGCGGACTTCGGCATGGCCGTCAAACGCAGCCGCGAGAAGGCCGAACGACTGTCCAAGGGTATTGAGTTTCTGATGCGTAAGAACAAGGTCGCCGTCTTTCCGGGAGAAGCGCGCCTTACCTCAACCAAGGAATTGGAGGTCACAGGCAGAGACGGAAAGGTGAGTGGGACGATCCGCACCGAGCGGATCCTCTTGGCAACCGGATCGAGACCCAGGCTGCTGCCTGACGTCACAGCCGATGGCAAGGTCATACTGACCAGTACCGAGGCCATGCTGCTGAATCGGGTCCCGGCTTCGATGATCATCATCGGCGCCGGAGCGATCGGTGTAGAATTTGCGGACATCTATCAGGCCTATGGAACGGCCGTGACGCTCGTCGAACTGCTCCCGACGATCCTTCCGTATGAGGACGAGGAGATTAC
>DATMXF010000028.1:0-17965 GCA_035561835.1 Patescibacteria group bacterium | reverse complement strand
ACGGTCTCGCGGGTAGCCGCAGTAAGACGGGACATTTCGTCGAGACGATGCTCCGACTGGCGCGGGAAGGACGCGAGATCCGCGTGGTGGGCGACCAGATCGTGACCCCTACAAGCGCCAAGGAGCTAGGAATAAGCATCTCGTAGAGCGTCACTGATGCTTCAACAACAGCTCACTGTCATACTCGAAGGTAAAAAGAGACTTCAAGGGGATCTTTTTAGACGCATCCAGTATCTCTATACCTACGATTGCTCCCGGATCCGTGACATCGACATGAATGCCTTCAGAGATCTCCACAACCCCTGATGGTTTCTGGTCAGAAAACTTTATATACGCCGCATCGACTTCTTGATCATAATAGATCTTCATGATTCTCGTCCCTTCCTCAATGGATAGGCAGTGATCACAACGATCCTGCTGCCTTCCGTTGAGAAGACAACTTTCAGAGGATATCCATACGTTACCGATAGTTTTTGATTGATCAGCGCTCGCCTCCCTGGCTCTGGTCCAAGCTCAGCGACATGTGCCTGTATTGTGTTGATAACATCGTCCGGGTGTATGTCGTAGAGCTGCATCCTCCTTCGTGCATGTCTTGAAAATTTTATCTCCAAGTTGGCCCCCAAAAGCTTTGATGAACTCGTTACAACGTTGTTCGGTGTTAGCTTTGACGACCTCAGTAAGATCTGCTTTTGTTTTGATCTGCCCTGCGTCCAGCCAGGCGCCTTCATTACATCGGGTTCGAGCTAGCCCAAGGTTGTGGGTCACCAGCACCATGGTCTTTCCCACCTCCTTACAATGGTTCATCCGGTTCACGCCCTTTCTTGGCAAGGCGGAATCGCCCACTGCAAGAACCTCAACGATCAGTAGAAACACGGAGTTCACATGGACCGCCACCGAACATCTAGCGCGCCTGTATATCCTGCTGGAATAGATCCGAACTTGGTCATGACTGTACTCTCGAAGTTGGGCAAAGTCAACGACAGGCGACCTCATCCAACTCAAGACCAGAGACAGAAGGGGTAGAGCGGATCTTTCAGAAAGGTGAAACGGCGATATGGTATGGCTCGCGTACCCACTGCCTCGCCTTCTGGACCTTCAGACAATGTTTGGGATATAATCCCGCCATGCTCCGATCAGGACAGCGTGTCGTGTTATTCCCAGCAACGCCCAGAGGGATCTTCGGTGGGAGGTCGACCAGGGAGGAAGGCTGAGAAGGAGGCGTCGGGTCGTGGAACGAAGCCGTGACTGGATAGTTCAGGCCGAGGGCGATCTCCGCCACGCGAAGAGCGATTTGGAGGGGGCTATCACGACTGGGCCTGCTTTTCCTTCAAGCAGGCGACAGGGTGGTCGGCTAACATCTCAGCCATGGCTATCTCTGTTTTTGGGCTGAAATAATTCATTCCAGATAAGCGGAAGTTTTGATATGCTAAACCTGTTGAAGCCGGGAACGGATCGGGGAGGTTGTTATGTCAGTTGCATTAAAGCTTGACATGCCGGAGGGGGCGTTTTCCGCTCTCCGAAAGGACCCGAATGAGTTTACGAAAGAACTGCGTCTCGCCGCCGCGGTCAAGTGGTATGAGATGGGGATAATCTCCCAGGAAAAGGCCGCTGAGATAGCAGGCCTGCCACGCGCCGAGTTTATCTTTTCCTTGTCACGATTCAACGTTTCACCCTTCCAGTACACCGCTGAAGAAATCGCCGAAGAACTTCGGAATGCGGATTGATCGCGTTGTCGTCAACGCATCGCCGTTAATCTGCCTTTACAAGAGCGGCCTTTCGCAGCTCCTCTCAGAGTTGTTCTCCGAAATAGTGGTCTGTGATGAAGTCTATCAGGAAATCACCGCAAAGAGCGGAGTAGACCTTTCCTCAATGAAGCATATCAATAGGGTGGGCAACATCATTATTCCGCCCTCTGTCACATCCTGGGATTTGGGCGAAGGGGAAAGCTCTGTCCTGGCCTTTGCTCTCAAGAGTCCTGGTTACTGGGCGGTTATCGATGACCGTGAGGCCCGCCGGTGTGCCACGTCGTTGGGATGTCACCACACAGGCACCGTTGGGGTCATCGTGCTCGCCAAGAAGAGGGGCAACATCAAATCTGTAAGAGACAGCCTCACGAAGCTTCAAAATGCCGGCTTATGGTTGTCGGAGACATTTATTGCAGAGGCCTGCCGCCTGGCAGGAGAATAATAATTCGCCCCATGACTGGATGGTCCAGGGTGCGGTGACGCTCTTTGAGCATCACTGATCGCTTTGAAGTGATGAAGACACTCCTGATCGGCGCCAACGGCCAGTTGGGGGGGCGAGCTGCGGCAGGCGTTCTCCGATGATGACCTCGTGCCGCTGACGCATGCCGAGTTCGAGCTGACCAACCCACCCCAGATTTGGTATACTAATTGAGCTTAACGGGAAGAGTATTAACCACGAGGAGGATCGCACTGTGAAGCTACCGATCGTTCTTGAGGGCAATAGGCGGGATGGCTATACTGTGACCTGCCCAGCCCTCCCAGGCTGCGTGAGCGAAGGTGACACACGGGATATATAGGGACAGCTACCATTTAAGTTTGACGCCAAAGAGGATGTGCGTAGCCAATCGTTTCAGCGGATGGCGTAAACGCCGCCGCTGAACTCATGGCTCTGCGCGAAGGACCGACCAATATGTCCCTGTTCGTGATTTCGTATTCTAGATCCCCAACATCTCACGCCTCAAGCGAGCGATCCTCAGACACGGTCTCTACCAGGCGAAACGGCTTAAAGCGCTGACCTGTGTTGCCACCAGACGGATGTCCGTACGGACTGGTCATCGAAAGATCCTCGTCACTTCGGCCACATCTGAAGAGCGCGAATGATCGTGCTTATGAAAGACTTCGCTTCGACGAGAGTGTGTTCTGGATGAGTCTTCGATTCTTGACTGTTAGTTGAGCATATTGTATGATAGTTTGTAAAATATGATATTACACACGGTTAAAGGGAGCTTCCATGCCGAAATCGTTGTCTGTTACTGAGGTGGTTCGTCACTTCTCAGAGCTTATTGGTCGGGTTCGCTTCTACGGAGAGCGTGTCGTCCTGACCAAGGGCGGCAAGCCGGTGGCCGAACTCCGGCCCACCCTAGAGACTACCAGAGTCCGCGCTGGCGACCTCCCCGCTCTTTTCGCCCAGCTCCCGCACCTTGGTCAGGAGGAGGCAACTCGCTTCGCCGAAGATCTGGACGCGGCCCGTCGCATCCTGACCACCCCTGCTGACCGATGGGCCTCCTGATCGACTCCAGCCTCTTCATCGCGGCGGAACGGGGCCACCTAAGCGTAGAGCGGGTGATCGCCGGCCAGGAAGATGAGCCGGTCGTCCTGAGCGCGGTTACAGCGAGTGAGTTGCTCCACGGGGTCCACCGTGCGGCTGACCCGGCGCATCGACTCAGACGAGAGCAGTTTGTAGAAGCGATCCTGCGCCGGTTCCCCGTGATCGAGTTCGACCTGGAGGCAGCTCGGATCCATGCCAGTCTGTGGGCGCAGTTGGCGGCCGAGGGTAAACAGATCAGCGCCCATGACCTGCTCATTGCCGCCACCGCTATGGCACTCGAGTTCCAGGTCGCTACCGCGGACGCCCGCGACTTCCCCAGGATCCCCAACCTTCGGCTTCAGCTCTGGAGGCCCTCATGACCACGCTCCTGATCGGAGCCGATGGGCAGTTGGGGAGTGAGTTGCGGCAGGCGTTCAGCGATTGTGATCTGGTGCCGCTGACGCATGCCGAGTTCGAACTGACCGACCAGGCGCAGGTGTGGGACATGCTGCGCAAGTACGGTCCACACCTCATACTCAATACCGCCGCCTATCATCGGGTCGATGAGTGCGAAGACTTTCCCGAGCGCGCCTTTGCCGTCAACGCGGTCGCGGTCAGGGGTCTGGCCATCGCCGCCAACGCGATCGGGGCGACGCTCGTTCACTTCAGCACAGACTATGTCTTTGACGGCCGAACGCGCACCCCGTACCGAGAAGTTGACCAGCCTCAGCCGCTGAGCGTCTACGCCGCCTCGAAATTGACCGGCGAATACTTCGTCAGGGCTGTGCTGCCGCAGCACTTCGTGATACGAACCTGCGGGCTATACGGTCTCGCGGGTAGCCGCAGTAAGACGGGACATTTCGTCGAGACGATGCTCCGACTGGCGCGGGAAGGACGCGAGATCCGCGTGGTGGGCGACCAGATCGTGACCCCTACAAGCGCCAAGGAGCTGGCGCGCAAGGTCCGACAACTGATCGAGACCGGCGCCTACGGACTGTACCACATCAGCAATAACGGCGCATGTTCCTGGTATCAGTTTGCCAGGGCGGTTTTTGAACTTTCCGGTGTCCAAGCCGGTCTATGTGAAACGACCAGCGCTGCCTTCGGCGCGCGCGCCGTCAGGCCGGCCTATTCGGTCCTGGAGAACGCGAACCTGCGATCGCTCGGCCTCGACGATTTGCGACAGTGGCGCGATGCGCTCGCTGACTACCTCGCCGAGCGAAAGGGCCTGCAAGGTGAAGGGGTGAGGGCTTGACACTCATATACTTGAGTATTAGAGTACTCGCGGAGGTGATGCGCGCGTGCGAACGACGATTGAGCTGACTGACGATCAACGGGCTAAGCTCCTGACGCTGGCGGCGAAACGACGGCTCCGAGGTTACTCGACCCTGATTCATGAAGCCCTGGAAAGGTATCTGGAAGAGATACCGAATGGGCGCCGGACAAGGGCGGCGGCAAAGGCGGCCGGAGCTGCACGGAAGGTCCGAGGCACGCTTTCAGAGGCCGAGGCCGAGCGGATGCGGCGACGCATAGCGGAGCTGTGGAAGCGGTGGCGGTGAAGTTCGTTCTGGACAGCGACGTCCTGATCGACCTGTTCGCCGGACGCGAGCCTGCCGGCTCAGTTATCCCAAACTTGCTGGAGATGGACCTGGCAGCTACGACGGCCATCACGGTCTATGAGCTTTACTCCGGCGCGTCTCGTGCAAGTGATCGACAGCGCCTCGACGGCTTCTTGGAGACACTTATAATTCTTCCCGTAGACGTTCAGTCGGCGCGACGCGCTGGGGCTATCGATCTTTCGCTCAGGCGTCAAGGCCAACCGATCAACCCGGGCGACAATCTCATCGCCGGGATATGCTTAGTCCGCGATTTAGCCTTGGTCACTCGGAATGTCAGCCACTTCCGCCGGGTCGCCGACCTGAAAGTAGTCACATTGGCTGATCTTTTCGGTTAATAGATCGCATGAAATGTCAATGTTATTGTTTAATGCTTAAAAAGTCTCCCGTCTACGTCATTACGAGGGAATGTAGCGACCGAAGCAATACCCCATGCGCCGGCAGCGCACCCATGTGCACGAAAGTCCGAATCCCGCACCCCCTTCCTAACCCTCCCCCCTCGGAGGGAGAGGGGACTTTCGGGGCAATCTCACCGTTTTCTGCACTCTCAAGAACGCTGAGATTGCCGCGCTCCCGTTGGTCGCTCGCAATGACAAGCCGATAGGTTGAAGTGGAAGGGAGAAGACATTGTGACTGATCCACGGGTGGTGGTGGGGATCATCAACTACGGTGATTACCGGCATCTACCCGCCTGTCTGGATAGCGTGAAGCGGCAGACGCTTTCGCCGGAGCGGATCATCCTGCTCGACAACCAGAGTTGCGCCGATGAGATCGGCCGCATCGGCAGGACCTATCCGGAGGCGCAGATTTTGTCGATGAGGGAGAACCTGGGGTACAGCGGCGGAGCGAACCGCATCATCCGGGAGGCGAATGGAGACGAGGATATCTTCTTGCTCAACCCCGATGTGGTGCTCGATCCGCGGCATCTGGAGGAGCTGGTCCTGGCGATGCAATCGAATCCCGGCGCCGGCGCTGCGGGCGGCAAGCTCATATTGGGCGATTCCCAAGTCGTCGGTGGACCACGGGATGACGCACCGCGTCTACTTGACACCACAGGTCACCTTATCTTCAGAACTCGGCGGATTATCGACCGAGGCCACGGCGAAGCGGATGTGGGCCAGTATGACAGACCCGAGGAGATCTTTAGCGTCTGCGGGGCGGCAGTCCTCTATCGCAGGTCAATGCTCGATGATGCCAGGATCGATGGGGAGTGTTTCGACGAGGACTTTTTTGCATACAAGGAAGACGTCGATATCTGCTGGCGGGCTCAGTTGCTTGGATGGACCGCTCTCTACCACCCGGCGGCGACTGCCTATCATCTGAGGGGATGGAAGCGCGGCGACAATCGGCGCCGCGTCCCCTGGCTCCGGAAATACCACTCCTTCAAGAATCATTCGTTGATGATGATTAAAAATGAACTTCCCGCCCTGTTGCGGCGGGATTTCTTGTCGATTTTCTGGCTGGGGATGTGCGCCATGGCCTACGTGTCCCTTGCGGAGCCTGCTCTGTGGAAGTCGGTGTTGGATCTGAAGCGGTATTGGCCGAGGGCTCGTCACAAGCGGGGTATCATCATGGCGCGCCGCCGCGCCTCAGCGGACCGGATGGGTCGCTGGTTCGTATAGGCGCATGAAGTTGTATGCGCGTGAGCGTTCGTGAGGAGTTCGTCGGTCTGCGCGGGATCACATGGCGATGTTGGCTGAGGCGAACGTTGCGCTGATTCACGACTGGCTGACGGGAATGCGCGGGGGAGAGCGATGCCTGGAAGCGCTCTGCGAGCTCTTTCCGACAGCGGATATCTTTACCCTGTTGCACGTACAAGGAAGCGTATCGAAGACCATCGAACAGCGGCGGATCCGGACGTCCGTTATTCAGACGTTGCCGTTTGCCGCGACCCGCTATCGCTACTATCTGCCCCTCTTTCCGTGGGCCATCGAGCAGTTCAAGCTCGATGGATATGATCTGATCCTCTCCAGCAGCCACTGTGTGGCGAAAGGGATCAAGCCCCCGCCACAGGCGCTTCATATCGCGTATCTGTACACTCCGATGCGATACATCTGGGATATGCAGGATACCTACGTCGCCTCCGGTCGGATGGGTCCGGTGTCCAGACTGATGCTGCCCGCCATCGCCGGACGGTTACGGCGGTGGGATATCGCGGTCAACACCAGGGTTGATCACTTTATCGCCATCTCATATTATGTAGCGGATCGGGTCCGCCGCCATTACGGTCGGGAGGCTATCGTCATCTATCCTCCGGTTGAGACCGCCCGGTTTCATATCGCCGATCGGACGGATGACTACTATCTGGCGGTTGGCGCCTTCGCCCCCTATAAGCGGATCGACCTGGCGATCGAGGCCTTTAACCGCCTGCGGCGACGCCTGGTGATCGTGGGTGAGGGACAGGAGGGGAGTCGCCTGCGGCACATAGCCGGTCCGACTATCGAGTTTCTTGGGTGGCGATCCGACCGCGAGGTCGCCGAGCTTCTCAGCCGCTGCCGTGCGCTGATCTTTCCGGGCGAAGAAGACTTCGGTATTCTCCCCGTAGAAGCTATGGCCTGTGGACGGCCGGTCATTGCGTATGGAAAGGGTGGCGTGACGGAAACCGTGGTCCCACTAAATAGTTTCGAGTTTCGAGTTGCGAGTTTCGAGTTGGGCATCCGACATCCGACATCCGAAACCCAAAACCCAAAACCCGAAACTCCGACCGGCGTGTTCTTCTACGAGCAGACCGTTGAGGCGTTGGTCCAGGCCGTCGATCTTTTCGAGTGGTCGTCTGATCGATTCGATCCGGAGGCGCTTCGCGCGCGCGCCTTCACCTTCGACCGCTCGGTTTTCGAGAAGCGGATCGCGAGCTATATTGATGAACGCCTTGAGGAATGGAAGCGTGGGGGGCGCCGTCGTCGGCCATGCTGAAACGCCACAGCCAGTTTATCGAAAGTCTCATGCTGATTGCCGATCTGCTGGTGATCAGCGTCAGTTGGCTCGGCTCGTACTATTTCCGCTTCTATTGGGGGCCGGTTCAAGTCTATCGCGACATTCCTGACGTCCGTCCGTACCTCTTGCTGCTCGGCCTCATCATCATCGTCTGGGGTATCGCGTTTAAGGCCTTCGGGTTGTATCGTCCCAAGCGCATCGCCTCACGGCTCGCCGAGGTGAGGGATATTGCCAAGGCCTGCACTCTTGCGGTGTTGATCCTGATTGCGGCCACGTTCTTTCTCAAGCAGTTCGAGTTCTCGCGGGTTGTGATTCTCTATTTTTGGGTCTTCAGTATCGTGTCGGCCAGCCTTGTCAGGAGCACCTTCCGCGAGGTTCTCCGCGTTACGAGACGAAAAGGATACAATCTCCGGCATATTCTGATTGTCGGCGAAGAGGCGTTGGCGCGACAGGTCGTGGAAAGGATCCGCGTACGTCCGGAATTGGGGTTGCGTATTAAGGGACTCCTGGTCGGAGATCCGGGGATGGTCGGGCGGCAAATTGACGGACTGAACGCGCTTGGCACCTATGAGCAGGCAGGAGAGCTGGCGGAAGAGCTGGCGATCGATAGGGTCTTTATCGCCATTCCGCTGGAGGCCTACGGACGAATGGAGGGGATACTCCGAGGTCTCGAGAACGGGACTGCCGCCGTCCATGCTGTGCCGGATCTTCACCAGTTCATGACCTTGCGTGGCGGGGTGGAGGAGTTCGACGGCCTGCCCCTTATCAGCCTGCAAGACTCGCCCCATTACGGGTGGAGCCTGGTCGGCAAGCGGGCGATAGATCTTGTGTTGTCGAGCGTCACCCTCCTGCTCGCCGGGCCGCTGTTGCTCCTTGTTGCGGCGATCATCAAGTTCACATCGCCAGGCCCGGTCCTGTACCGTCAGGAACGCATGGGTCTCGATGGCAGGACCTTCCATATGTTAAAGTTCCGGTCGATGCGGGACGAGGCTGAAGAGGAGACCGGCCCGGTGTGGGCCGCGCGCGATGACGGGCGTCGAACGACGGTCGGCGCCTTGCTTCGTCGGACCTCGCTGGATGAACTGCCGCAACTGGTGAATGTGTTGAAAGGGGAGATGAGTCTGGTTGGTCCCCGACCGGAGCGGCCGGTCTTTATAGAGGAGTTTCGAAAACGGATCCCCCGATATATGCTTCGACACAAGGTAAAGGCGGGCATCACCGGATGGGCTCAGATCAACGGGTGGAGGGGCGATACCTCAATCGAGAAACGGATCGAGTGTGACCTGTTCTATATTGAGAACTGGTCAATATTCTTCGATCTGAGGATTCTCTGGCTGAGTTTTTGGAAAGGGTTCATTCACAAGAATGCCATGTAAGGGCTAGGGTGTAGGGACTAGGGTATAGGGTATAGGGTATAGGGTAAGTACGAGGAGAAGGTGTATTTGGTTGTTGGTCTTCTGCCTAAACTCTATACCCTGAACCCTAGACCCTATACCCTGTCTTTAACGGGAGGTCTCATGAAAATTCTCGTAACAGGAGGAGCCGGTTTTATCGGGTCGCATGTTGTGGACGCCATGGTGAAAGAGGGCCATAGCGTCGCTGTGGTGGACGACCTTTCGATGGGCAAACGAGGGCAGGTTCATCCGTCGGCGCGCTTTTACCGGGTGGACATTCGTGAGCGCCAGGCCCTCGAGGATGTCTTTCGCCGTGAGCAACCGGAGGTCATCAACCATCACGCGGCCCAGGGCAACCTGCGCCGGTCGATGAGTGAACCGTCGTTCGACGCCTCGGTGAACATTGTGGGATCGCTCCATCTGGTCGAGCTCTCCCTTGCCTATAAGATAAAGAAATTTATTAATATCTCGTCTGGGGGAGCAGTGTATGGCGAACCCCAGCGGCTACCGGTTGACGAACTCCATCCGATCCGTCCGGCATCTGTGTACGGAGTGAGCAAGTATGCCGTAGAGCAGTGCCTGCGCCTCTTTGATGAGTCCGGGTTGAACTACACGATCTTGCGGTACGCCAATGTCTACGGTCCTCGGCAGAATCCCGCCGGCGAGGCCGGTGTCGTGGCGATCTTCAGCCGACAGATGCTCGCCCGCGAGCGTCCGACGATTTTCGGCGACGGCACCAAGACCAGGGACTACGTCTACGTTGGTGACGTTGTTGCGGCGAACCTCTTAGCTATGACGGAGAAACGGTCCTCAGGCCGAAGCTATAATATAGGCCTTGGGCGCGAGGTCAGCGACCGGCAGATCTTTGAGCTGGTGCGGAGCGCGGTGGGCGCCACGCTGGAGCCGATTCTGACAACCAAACGACCCGGAGAGATCGATAGAATCTGCCTGGACGCCTCATCAGCCAAGGCAGAGTTAGGTTGGCAGCCGACAATCTCTCTTGAGGAGGGAATCGCCAGGACCGTAGCGTTTTACCGAGGATAGCGGTGCTGTGGCGGAGCGGAAAGAGATTGAAATTTCTCGCCATTTCGGCTATTCTCGCAGCTAATACATCGTTGAACGCTCACCGATTCTGCAGTCTTCACCAGGGAGTACGGCTATTCAATATCGACAGATCTTGACCCATTTCCCCCGGAAGCAGCTCCTCGTCCTGGGTGATATCATGGTGGACGAGTATATCTGGGGGAGCGTGTCGCGACTTTCTCCCGAGGCTCCGGTTCCGGTCGTAGAGGTGAAGGCCGAGAGTTTTCGCCTGGGTGGCGCGGGGAATGTGGCGGCCAATATTCAATCCTTAGGCGGCAAGGCGATCCTGGCGGGGGTAGTCGGCAATGATCTGCCGGGGGAGCGACTGATTCATGAGATTGAGGCTGCCGGGATCAAAAGCGATGGGGTGGTGGTAGACCGCGCGCGTCCGACGACCATCAAGACCCGAGTGGTTGCGGGAAGCCAACAGATCGTTCGGTTCGATCGGGAGAGTATGTCGGACCTCTCGAAAGAGGCGGCGGATCAACTGCTTGAGGTGGTGACGAACCGGCTCGCTGAGGCGGATGCCGTACTCATCTCGGATTACGCCAAGGGAGTGATCAGCAAACGGGTTGCCAGGCAGATCCTTTCTCTGGCGCGGCGTCATCGGAAAATCGTCGTAGTCGATCCAAAAGTCCACCACTTCCCCCTCTACAAGGGGGCGACCGTCATTACTCCCAATCATCACGAGGCCTTAGCCTTCGCCCATCTTCCCGCATGGGGACAAGAGGATCTCCTTGCCGTTGCCGGAAAAGAGTTACTGCGAAAACTCGAGGTCAAGGCCATATTGGTCACGCGGGGAGAGGCCGGGATGTCACTCTTCGAGAATGGACGGGTGACTCATATTCCGGCGGTGGCGAAGGAGGTCTATGATGTCACGGGGGCGGGAGATACCGTCCTGGCGGCCTTTGCCCTAGCCATGGCATCGGGCGCCTCCCTACATGAGGCGGCCGTCATTGCCAATCATGCCGCCGGTGTCGTCGTGGGGAGGGCGGGGACGGCAACCGTCAGTCGTGAGGAGTTACTGGACGCTTTGAAGGACAGGGTATAGGGTCTAGGGTATAGGGGAAGTGCGAGGAGAAATGGTGCCGGTGGATCTTTTGACTATACCCTATACCCTAGACCCTCTACCCTGTTTTTAGGGGGAGCTGCGATGGCGACCAAGTTCATCTTTGTGACCGGCGGCGTATTGTCATCGCTTGGGAAGGGGTTGGCCTCCGCTTCCATCGGCTGTTTGTTGGAAAGTCGCGGCTTTAAGGTGACCATACTGAAATGCGATCCCTACATCAATATAGATCCTGGGACCATGAACCCGTTCCAGCACGGGGAGGTGTTTGTCACCGATGATGGCGCAGAGACCGATCTGGACCTGGGCCATTATGAACGGTTTACCGACCATGTGATGACCAAGGCCAACAATGTGACCGCGGGGCAGATCTACCATTCGGTCATCACCAAAGAGCGGCGCGGAGACTACTTGGGCGCGACAGTTCAGGTGATCCCGCATATCACCGACGAAATCAAGCGCGCGATTCACCGCGTGGCAGCGGGTGTGGATGTTGTCATTGTTGAGGTCGGCGGGACGGTCGGCGATATCGAGAGTCTGCCCTTCCTCGAGGCGATTCGGCAGTTCAGAAACGACGTCGGGCGCGAGAACGTGCTGTATATCCATCTGACGTTGGTGCCGTATATCGCGCCGGCCGGCGAACTGAAGTCGAAACCGACTCAGCACAGTGTCAAGGAGCTGCTTCAGATCGGGATTCAACCGGATATCCTACTGTGCCGGACGGATCGGCTCCTTCCCAAAGACCTGAAAGCCAAGGTTGCGCTGTTCTGCAACGTCTCCGAAAAGGCGGTGATCACCGCGAAGGATGTGAACAATATCTATGAGGTGCCGCTGGTCCTGCGCAGTGAAGGGCTGGATGCCATTATTGTCCAGATGCTCGGCCTGCCGGATGCCGAGGCCGACCTGAGCGCCTGGGAGGCCATCGTTCGAAAGGTCAAGGAACCCACGACCGGCGTGACGATCGCAGTGGTCGGGAAATACCTTGAGCTGAAAGACTCGTACAAAAGCCTGACCGAGGCCATCATCCACGGCGGCATCGCCAACGATTGTCGAGTTCATATCAAGGCGATAGATGCGGAGACGGTGGCGCGCGACGGTCCAAAGGAGCATCTACACGATGTTGCCGGCATCTTAGTTCCTGGGGGCTTTGGAAATCGTGGGGTTGAGGGGAAGATTGCGGCGATCGCCTTTGCCCGCGAAGAGCACATCCCGTTCTTCGGAATCTGCCTGGGGATGCAGTGCGCGGTTATCGAATTTGCCAGACACGTATGCGGCTTACAGGGCGCCAACAGCCGCGAGTTTGACCCGAACTCTCCTCACCCGGTCATCGATCTCATGCCTGAACAGCGAGGGATTACCAGCTTAGGAGGGACGATGCGACTGGGCGCATATCCGTGCCGTATCGTCGTACCGTCTGTCGCCCATCAGGCCTATGGGACCACCGAAATCAGCGAACGCCATCGCCATCGCTATGAGGTTAACAATGACTATCGGGACATTCTGGAGCGTCATGGTATGCGATTGAGCGGGTTTTCGCCGGATAATATGCTGGTAGAGATGATCGAGCTTCCTGATCACCCGTGGTTCGTTGGCGGACAATTCCATCCCGAGTTCAAATCGTGTCCCAAGCGACCTCACCCGCTGTTCCGCGAGTTCATCAAGGCTTCGCTGCAACGGCAGGAGGGCAGGGTCTAGGGTAGAGGGTAAAGGGTAGAGGGTCTAAAGAAGGATCTTTCTAAACCCTAACCCCTCAACCCTCAACCCTAAACCCTTTAGCCTATGGCATTGACGAAACCGGTACAGATCGGGCAGCTCACGCTTGGCGGTGGAGCGCCGCTTCTCCTGGTGGCCGGCCCATGTGTCATTGAGAGCGAGGATCACCTGCTCAGGGTCGGTGAGGCGATCAGGACGGTCTGTGAGACATACCGAGTTCCCTTCATCCTGAAGGCCTCTTATGATAAGGCGAATCGGTCGTCAGGCCGTTCGTTCCGCGGTCCGGGTCTGGAGGAGGGGCTTCGCATTCTGGAGCGGGTCAAGGCGAAGCTGGATGTGCCCGTGATCTCCGACGTCCACGACATACAGCAGGTATCGGCCGCGGCTCAGGTGCTGGATATTCTTCAGATTCCGGCTTTCTTGTGTCGGCAAACCGATCTGCTTGCCGCTGCTGCGAGGTCCGGTAAGCCGGTTAATGTCAAGAAGGGGCAATTCCTGTCGCCATGGGATACCGGTCATATCGTCGAGAAGCTCCGATCTGCCGGTTCGGAGGCGATCATTCTGACGGAACGGGGAAGCAGCTTCGGCTATAACAACCTGGTGGTGGACATCCGTTCGCTCCCGATCATGCGCAGTTTCGGCTATCCGGTCCTGTTCGATGTCACCCACAGTGTACAACTGCCAGGCGGCGCGGGTGATGCGTCGGGAGGGCAGCCGGAATTTATCCCCTATATTGCGCGCGCCGCTGTGGCGGCAGGAGTCGATGGGCTCTTCATGGAGGTCCATCCCGATCCCGCCAGCGCGCCGAGCGACGGTCCCGCGATGCTCCGGCTTGATGCGCTTCCGGAACTCCTGAACCAGTTGCTGGAGGTTCAGCGGGCGGTCGCGCCGTACATCAACTCCTAGGAAAGGGTCTAGGGGTTAGGGTGGAGGGTATAGCAAGGAGGGGCTGGAGATTCGTGAGGTCTCTGTTTATGCCTGAACCCTATACCCTATCCCCTATACCCTGATCTTTGCGGGTATGCAAACTCCCCTGCAACAATTTCTTCGCGTGCTCCGGTGCGCCGCTCCCTACCGGGCGCGGGTCATTCTTGCCGTCGTCTCCCTGATCCTCATCGCCGTCCTCAATGCGGTGTCTATCGGTTCACTCCAGCCGATCTTCGACGGTCTCTTCGCCGCGGAGGGCGTCGGATCAGGGATCAGTCTTCCTGATCCGATCATGACCCTGCTCGGGCCTCGGCTGGTCCGGTTTCAGGCGTTCCTTCAGGCTCATCGGATCAGTACCCTCACCTTTATCGGTGGGGCCCTCTTCTTTGTCTTTGTGGCGAAAGGCGCGCTTATTTATATCCAACAACTGCAGCTACGGTATGTGGCCGAGGGGATTCAGCGAGACATTCGAAACGATCTGTACGCGCATCTGCACGCGCTGTCCCTCGGCTTTTTCACCCGACGCTCGACAGGCGAGATCATGTCCCGCCTCAGCTCGGATGTCGAAAGCCTTGGCGACGCCTCGACCGAACTCTTCCGTAATGCCCTCAGAGAGCCGTTCAATATTGTCGGGCTCATCGTATTGCTTTTCCTGATCAAGTGGCAGCTTGCGCTCCTTTCGTTGCTCGTCCTGCCGGTGGCGATCCTGCCGATTGTGAAGTTCGGTTCCAAGATCCGTCGCAGAGGCACCCATGTCCAGGAGGGGCGCGCCGAGCTGAACACGATCCTGCAGGAAACGATTTCCGGCGTCAGGATCGTGAAGGCCTTCGGCATGGAAGAGTATGAGCGCAGACGGTATCGGCATGCCAGTGAGCAGCTTTTCAGAGCCGTGATGCGGATTGCCAAGGTTGATGCGCTGACCTCCCCGGTCCTTGAGGTCCTTGGGTCCGTGGGTATTGTTGTCGCGATCTGGGTCGGCGGCTATCTTGTATTTTCCAAGAGCTTAACCCCTGGGGCATTTATGGCCTTTCTTGGAGCGTTGGCGTCTCTCTATCAACCTGTCAAGCGGATCAGCCAGATCAATAATAATATTCAGCGCGGGATGGCCGGAGCTGCGCGGGTGTTCGAGATCATGGACCTCCGTTCCGATCTGGTGGAGCAGTCCGATGCCGTGATGCTCGGGCGAATGCAGGAAGGGATTCGGTTCCATAACGTATCCTTCGCGTATGGGCTCGAACGGACGGTGCTGCGCGGCATCAGCTTCGGAGCCAAGCTGGGTGAGATCGTTGCGGTCGTCGGCAGCAGCGGGGCCGGGAAGAGCACCATGGTCAACCTCATCCCGCGCTTCTACGATCCGACAGAGGGCGTCATCACCATCGATGGTGTCGATATCAAGCGAGTCGCCCTGTCGTCATTGCGCGCACAGATGGGGATCGTGACCCAGGAGACGATCTTATTCGATGACACCATCTTGAACAATATCGCCTATGGACAGCGTGACGTCGCCTCACATCTCGTCGTAGAGGCAGCCAGGATTGCCAACGCCGACGAGTTCATCGAGGCCCTCCCGGCGCGGTATGAGACCAGGATCGGCGAGCGGGGTGTGCGCCTGTCTGGTGGAGAGAAGCAGCGAATCGCCATCGCGAGGGCGATCCTGAAGAACCCGCCCATCCTGATCATGGATGAAGCCACGTCGGCCCTGGATGCGGAGTCGGAGCGGCTGGTCCAGGAGGCGCTGGATCGGCTGATGCGGAATCGAACCACCTTTGTGATTGCGCACCGGCTTTCCACTGTCATTCGAGCCGACAAGATTCTGGTGTTGGACGGTGGAAGCTGTGTCGAGCAAGGGACGCACCCGGAGTTGATGGCGCAAGGCGGGGTCTATTGCCGGCTGTACAATACGCAGTTTGCTCGGGTCTGAGACGCGATGGCTGATCTCACCGCAACGATCATTACCTATAACGAGGAAAAGACTATCCAAGCATGCCTGGAGAGCTTGACGTGGGCGAAGGAAATCGTGGTAGTGGACTCCGGCAGTTCGGACCGCACCCTGGAGATCTGCCGAGGTTACACCGAGAAGATTGTGTATCATCCATGGGTCGGATTTATCGAGCAGAAGAATGTCGCTGTCTCTCTGGCCACGTATGATTGGATCCTGAATATCGACGCCGATGAACGGGTGTCGGAGGAGCTTCGTCACGCGATTGAGCGCGAGCTGGCGGCGCCCCGCCACGACGGGTATTGGATTGCGCGCAGGAACTACTTTCTGGGGCGGTGGATACGACATGGGGGGTGGTATCCCGATCGAGTGCTTCGCCTGTTTGACCGACGCACAGGGCGGTTCGGGGGTCTGAATCCCCACGCCTGCTTCGTCATATCAGAGGGCTCCGTCGGCTCTATCGACGGTGATCTCGTACATCTTACCTATCGAGACTTCTCCCAGTTTCTCCGTAAACAGGACCGGTATACCGGGATATCAGTGGAAGGCATGGTGAGAAACGGCCGCCGACGCGGATCGGTCAGCAGCGCAGAACTGATGTTTCGGCCGCTGGTGAAGTTTGTACAGGTCTATCTGCTCAAGAGAGGCTTCCTCGACGGGATACAGGGGTTGATCGCCGCCCTGGGCGCCGTCTGCTTTAATTTCATCAAATATGCGAAGCTGTGGGAAGCGAGGCTGCGTTCGGAGCCGGATCAGGGAACCGACGGTCGGCAGGAACGGCGGCAGTCGCCGACGATGCAATCCGTCGCCGGAAAGGCGCCGGGCTCGATCAGCGACTATGTGCGTCGGATAGAACGCGACTCGACCTTGCAGGCGCTCGAGCTGCAACAAGCGGGAAAACGTACGGGTCCACTTGATCTTCTCTTACGCCCCCCCTCCACCTTTCTCGAAACCTATCTGCTTCAAGGGCGCATCCTGGAAGGCCGGAGGGGGTTGGCGCTCGCAGGTCTGCGCGCCGGCCATACGTTTGTGACGTATGTCAAGCTCTGGGAGCGATGCCGGATGAATCGAGATGTATAATGACGACAGCCCATGCGCCGGGTGTTCCATCGGCGCAAGTGGGGTCGTCAAAAGGCGCGACGAAGTCGGATGAAAATCGCTTTAGTCAGACAAAGCTGTCAGATGGGAGGGGGCGCAGAGCAGTCCGTTGCCTATCTGGCGCGCGAACTCACGGCGGGAGGCCACGAGGTCCATCTGTTCGCCCATCATATCGCAGCGGGCGACCTGCGCGGGATCGTCTTCCATCGGGTTCCTATCGTTCGAGGGGCCTCCCTCTTAAAGGTCCTCAGCTTCGCGCTCAACGCCGCCTCTCTTCTGAAGAAGGAGGCGTTTGATATTGTCCATAGCTTTGAACGGACCTTCTATCACGATCTGTATCGCGCGGGGGATGGCTGCCATCAGGAATGGTTGTTGAGCCGTCACCGGGCATTCCCATTCCGGCGGCCTCTGGATGCGGTCAGTCCCCGCCACTGTGCCATCCTTGCCATGCAGCGTCACATCTTTACGCCGGGGTGTTCCAGACGGGTCATTGCGAATTCTATGAAGACTAAGCAAGAGATCGTCCGTCACTATGACTACCCCGAAGACCGCATTGCGGTCGTCTATAACGGGGTCGATCTGGATCGATTTCACCCACGGAACAGGGAGCGGCTGCGGGAACCGGCGCGCGCCGCCCTGGGTCTTGCTCAGGACGATCTGGCCCTTCTGTTTGTGGGTTCAGGTTTCGAGCGGAAGGGGCTTAGCTTCTGTTTGAAGGGGGTCGCCTGGGCGCTCTCTCGATGCCCGCAGATTCCCCTGAGGCTTATTGTAGCCGGCAAGGGCAATCCGCGGCCCTACGTGGCGCTGGCTCAGGCACTCGACCTGCGCGAACGGGTCCGCTTTGTCGGCGCCTGGGCAAAGATGGAAGAGCTGTATGCGGCGGCCGACGCCTTCGTTCTTCCCACTCTCTACGATTCCTTCG
>DATMXF010000027.1:0-4850 GCA_035561835.1 Patescibacteria group bacterium | reverse complement strand
ATGTAATATTCCTCTGAAAACAGCGTTCAGCAGTCAGCGTTCAGCCGTCAGCCCCGGCCAAAGCGGGGGACGCAGACAAGAGCTGATAGCTGACCGCTGAAAGCTGATTACTTTCTCACCCGGCGTCCACTAACGAGACAGATCGTTTATCCTGTAAACCAGACGTCGCCATATTACCCAGGAACAGCAGCACAGCAACAACATTCAGCAGTCCGCCCCCCAGCCTCCCCGGCCACCACGCCGTCACATCCCCAACCACTCGCACCACGAGCGACAGATGCAGTAAAATGAGGTGGCTATAGAAGGCCGGACGAAACGGTAAGGCAATTCCCAGCACAGATGGAAAGATGATCGGGGCGTGTCCCATAATCATCGAGAACACAAAGCCGACAAATATAGCGTGCAGCGTCGCATCGTAACCGTCCGGTACGTCATGTGCATGAATAGCATGCACACTTGCATGATGGTGAGCCGCCACTCCGCCAAAGCTTAAGGTAAGTAGCCCGGCTACTGCGAGCCACACGTAGCCTGCAAGCAAGCTGAGTGCGACAAATCGGTGCAGTCCTGTCTTGTGTACCGCGTGTCGCGCCATATCGTGACGCAGTAACCAGATGCTCAGTCCAATCAAACCCAGCCCGCTCAGTCGCGGCCCAATGTCAAAAGCCGTTCCGACAGGAATGAGCCCAGCCATAAAAAGACCGGTAGCGGCCAGAAACGATAGCCGATGTCGTTGCGCAAGCGGAAGAAAACGGCTTAACTCCAGTCGTTCGCCCGCAATCGTCAGGACCAGGAAGGCGGCCCACCAGCTCACCACGCTGACAACCGACCACCCGTTAAGCCAAAGGATGTTGCCGGCCAACCACACAAGCGCTCCAAGCCCCATCGTAACCGTAAACAGCGCCGGTTGTTCCCATATGAGATGAATGAACGTCACGACCAATACAAAACTGCCCAAGGTCATGAATACCGGACCCACGGCACCGGGTACACCGGCAATCAGCGCAACGGCGCCCGCTCCGGTACACAGAGGTCCGACAGCAGGCCACCACTTCGTCATGGCTACAGCCCGCTCCAACCCGATCAGCGTACCCAAAAAACCGGACACCATCAACGGACCGTGTACATCCGGCAACGTCAGAGGGACAATCGACCACTCCCAACCCAGGCGGTAGAGTCCTCCCAACAGCGCGGCGAGCAGGGCGAACATCCCCGCCGCCATCAGGGGAAATCTGAACGAATATCGTAGCGCTCCGGTTGAGTTGTGCCGTACTCGCTCCCGAATGGCTCGTTCCGACCGCTGCGGAGGCTGTATCGCAAGAAGCACGCTCAGGCTCAGCACAAATAGCGACGTCATCGTCAACGCCGAAAGAACACACCACGAACAGATCGATTTGATCACCGCAACCTGCAGGTAGATCAGCCACGCCGATAGCGCCACGCCGATTCCGGCGATCGCGGCGATCATCCCCAGTATACGCCGACTGACAACCATCACGGCTGCGATCGAGAGGACAAGCAGCAGCAGATACGCCCCTATACCGAAGGCGGCGAGGGGAATTCCCCAGATCTCGGAGTACGCTCCTTGATTGACGACGTCGCATCCCTCTGCAAGGCAGAAACCCGGCGTCTCCGCGCGATGCCGCCACAGCAGGTAGCCCGAGTCCGCCAGTCCGAACAGGGCAAGCACAGGGAGCGCCGGCAGCCATCGCCAAGCTCGGCGGCTACCAATCGCCTCAGTAGACTTCAATTGAGACCTGGGCGCGCCGTCGCGCATACTCGGCGATCGATTCGAGCACTCCACGCGACACCGGTATCAAGCGGGTGTCGGCCGGTACCCGGTCGAGCGTATAGATCTGAACCCCACGCGGGCGAATCTCAGCAACTCGGTCGGACCACTCGCGGATCGCCACGGGGGCCGTGTTCGCCACCCTGCCCCACACGAACATCGTTTGCAGCAGCACGCCGTCAAGCTGCGCTAACCCCTGGAGCATCTCGGCAAAATCCCACCCTTTGGCGGGCAGATTGATCCGACGCACGAGAGTCTCGCTTCCAGCATCTAACTTCATCAACTTGAGATCGATCCCTTCCAGGGCAGCCCGCACCTCCGAACGATGCACGGTGGAGCTATTCGACAGGATGGCCAGCTTGGCGTATGGCATATAGAGATCCCGCAGATCAGACGCGGCCTTGACAATCGCCTGCAATTCGGGATGAAGCGTGGGCTCGCCGTTGCCGGAGAAGGTGATGACGTCGACGGGGATCTGCTCACGGCATAACCGCTGCAGCCGGGTCTCTAAAGCGTCGGCTACCTGGTTGCCGGTAGGAAGATCCGTCAGCGAGTCGGCACCCTGCCGGATCGGCTGTGCAGTCCAGCCGCACTGACAGTAGCGGCAGTTGAAGGAACAGAGCTTCTCTCCGGCGCCAAGCAGATTGACGCCCAGCGAGCGGCCCAGTCGCCGAGACAGCAGAGGACCATACACCAGATCCTCCTTCACCAGCAGGTGACGGCGGACATCCTGCTTCATCCCCGCCTCTTTACGGCTCACGCCTACCCTTGCTCCCCTTCCCGTTCGACCAGGGCCACGTACGGAAGCGCTCGCCCCTCCCCGGACGCGTCCATGCCGTAGCCAATTATCCAGGTATTGGGAACCTCAAAGCCGATATAGTCCGCGCTGATAGGGATCTCCCGTCGGCTCGGCTTGTCCAGGAGGACACATGTGCGGAGCCAGCTTGGCCCCCTGGCGGCAAGGTGATCTCGGACCATACTAAGAGTCTGTCCCGAATCCAAGATGTCATCGACGAGGAGCACTGGCCGCCCTTTGAGATCTACTGCAGTGTCCTTATGGATCTGTACCAGCCCACTGGAGGCCACCAGCGGCCCATAGTGTGAGACGGCCATAAAGTCCACCTGGGGCTCGATCCCCAGGCGCCCCAGTGCCCGCATCAGGTCGGCGAGGAAGATGAACGCGCCGGTGAGCAGGCCGATCAGGACCGGCGTCGGCTCCGGCAGGTCTGAAGCGATTGCGTACGCCAGTTCCTGCACCCGTGCCGTAATGGTCTGCTCCTCGAAGAGAACCCGATGTTTCAACACCTTTCCCCCGTGTGATGACCCAGTAGACGACGCTCACCATGGTCAGTCTCTAACCAGTATCACACCACACGCGACCACAATCAAGCCTGTTAACGGCTTGCGCTCACCCGCGGACGCGTTGCGTCACGGTCAGCGGCCGTGGGGTGTGCAGCATGGTGTTAGACGCCTGCCCGCACAGTTCCAAGTGTGGTGCGTTGCTCACACGAGTAGTACTCCCCATTGTGCGAGCTAAGGTGGACCCACTTGTCAAGACAAGTTTTAGAGATATTTAAGTTACACCGTGGGGTCTGAAGTTACGTGTATTGGAAGAGAGATGGGCGCACCATGCTCTTCTCCCGGTCACCCCGCTCTTTGAAAGTACACCTCCTCCGGGGTCAGATAATTGAGCGCCTGGTGAGGCCGCTCCTGATTATAGAAGTTGAAGTAACGAGCAATGCCCTGTCGTCCGTCAGTGACACCGTGATACTCTCTGAGATAGATCTCTTCATACTTGAGCGAGCGCCAGAGCCGTTCGGTAAAGATATTGTCCATGCACCGTCCCCGACCGTCCATGCTGATAGTGATCCGCTTGCCTTTGAGCAGGTCCGTGAAGGCGGAGCTGGTAAACTGGGCGCCCTGGTCGGTATTGAAGATACCGGGGGTGCTGGCCACACACGCCTGCTCCAGGGCCGCCAGGCAGAACCCCGTCTCCAGCGTGATCGAGGTCTCCCAAGCGAGGACATACCGGCTGAACCAGTCCATGATGGCCACCAGGTAGAGCCAGCCGCGGTGCAGCCGGATGTACGTGATATCCGCCGCCCACACCTGATCCGGGTGGGTGATGATGAGGCCTCGCAGCAGATACGGGTAGATCGGATGCTCCGCCCCGGGCTGGCTCAGATGCGGCCTGGGGTAAATCGCCGCGAGGCCCATGTGTCGCATCAATCGCTGCACATGCTTCCGGTTGACCGGATACCCCCGTTTATTCAGGATGACCGTCATCTTCCTGGACCCGTAGAAGGGCGTCTGCGTATAGTGTTCGTCGATCAGGCGCATGAGCACCAGATCATAGGCATCGACCACCGGCGTATAGTAGACGCTGGAGCGAGAGACACCCAACAGCGCCGTCTGGCGACTGATGGACAGCTCACGCGTCGTCTTATCAATGAGCGCAATCTTCTCCCTATGGGACAAGTCCAGATTTTTTTTTCAGCCAGTCCAGGTCCACTTTCTGCTGACCGATCTGGCGGTACAGCTCGGCAATCAGTGTCTCGGTGTCCTGGTCGTGGCTTTTTCGCTTGTCGCTGAACATCTCTACCAGCCCCTTCAGGACCACCGCTTTCCAGTTTCGAATCTGGCCCGGATGGACCTGATACAGGCTGGCCAGTTCGGCGGATGTCTTGTGCTCTTTGATCGCCTCCAAGGCCACCTTGGCCTTAAATGCCGGCGGATACCTCTTGCGCATATGTTCCACTTGGACCTCCTCTTTTGGGCTCCCAAGTGTAACTTATCACACTGTCCAAATTTCTGGGTCCACTATACGAACTACCTTCAGCGTTAGATTCAGATACGCCCTGCGTGGATACGTGACAATGACAATCTCCGCCTCGAAGCGCGGCCTTTTCGACCCCTCTTCGTTGGCCGCTCTCACGGTCTCGGACACGATTGACCAGATCGTTCGTTACCAAGCGGAACATCGCATGGATAAGCCCTGGTGCTCTCTGCTCCGTGGTCCTGACACCGACGAGCCGATTCAGTTCGCCATAGTGTGCCAGGAGGC
>DATMXF010000026.1:0-10325 GCA_035561835.1 Patescibacteria group bacterium | reverse complement strand
TTCGTTGTTGCGACACCAGCCATGTTTCACCTCCTAATAGGATTATCTTACCAGTAAGATTGTGCAGATGTTCCATCCTATGGCAAGACAAAACCGGAGATTGGGAAAGCTAACGTGGCGGCGGGTCAGCGGCGGGCGAACGCGCAAGCGTACTCGCGTGGACGACTGTCCGCTGCAACCGGTTGTCGGGCGGCGTTTCGTTATTGCTGCTTGACGATGCCACGATCATCAAGGAACTCGACCGGCCCCTTACTCTTTCCATATTCCCACATCACGGAATAGAACCAAATGCCACTCTCGCCAATCCAGAAGTCGGCGGGGGTGAACTTCATTTTCGAGCCACTTGGCTTCTTGCGACGTTCCGCCGTGTACTCCGCCTGCCAACCGAAGATTTCGCCCTGCCAATGCTTGCCGAGCGAATGAAGGTGCTTCGCAAAGGCCTTGACTTCATTCACATCTGGAACGGCTAGCGGCAGGATCGGCGAGTAGTTGGCGCGTTGCGGAATTTTTGCTTTAACTGTTAGCACGTTTGCTCTGCTCCTTCGTCCAGGCGTCCAGCAGGAATTCGAGCAATATGCACGTGGGGCGGCTTATCAAGATCGGCTTCATAGAACCAGAACCTGTAGCCCTTAACCCGAAGAATGACTGGCATGATCCATCCTTGACCGCCATTTTAGAACGTCTGCTTTGACGTAGCTTACCAGCAACCGCCCAACGGGGCGGCGGGCAGACGCGCGAGCATACTCGCGTGGACGACCTCCGCTGCAGCCGCGTGATAGCCGGCGCGACGCGTCCGCACCATCTTATTGATGATGCAGATCAGCATATCCTGTCCTAGAAACCTCCAGCAACTGCGGCGATTCTCCTGCCTTTCCAAGGACTTGTCAAGCTCCTCCAGTACCAGCCGTGGTCGCCAAACACCGGTGACCGTAACTCCCTTCGGGCTGTAGCGAATTGAGCGCCTGGGTCAGAGCGTCTGCTGGAGTGCGAGTCCCTCTCGCGCCTCCATGGAACACATGGTATAGATTATCATGGAGCGAGTATACTGACCCCTTGAAAAGTGGCATGGGCTGTGGCACACTGGGGCAACTCAACGAAGGGGAATAGTGGTTTAGCTTAAGGAGTGAGCGCGATGGAGAAGAAACAACGACAGTTTGCTCTCGGGTACTTCGTGGCCGCCTTCTTTCTGGTGCTGGCGGTTCACGATTTCCTGACAGCCCGCCATACCGAGACCCTGTCGTACAGCGAATTCAAGGTCCTTGTGAAAGCGGGCAAGGTGGAAGACCTGACTCTCGGGACGCGTGTCATCTACGGGCGACTGAAACGGGAGGGGCTGGAAGGGCTCCTGTCCAAAGAGAAGGTCGAGGAGATTCAACGGGTCACCGGAGCAGAGCTTCGCTTCGCAACCGTCAGAGTCGACGATCTAACCCTCATCCAGGAACTGGAGACGTTGAAGGTGCGTTTCGCCGGCGAGGTAGAGAGCACGTGGTTTACCACCCTGCTCTCCTGGGTGCTCCCTGCGCTGGTCTTTGTTGGTGTGTGGGTATTTCTCATGAAGCGGATCGGAGGACCGGCGAGCGGTCTGATGGCGATCGGCAAGAGCAAAGCCAAGGTGTACATGGAGAAAGAGACCGGTGTGACCTTCGCGGATGTGGCGGGAATCGACGAGGCGCGCGCCGAGCTGATGGAGATTGTCGAATTTCTCAAGACGCCCGAACGGTACCGCCGTCTTGGAGGAAAGATCCCCAAAGGGGTCCTGATTGTCGGGGCCCCGGGAACCGGGAAGACGCTGTTAGCTAAAGCGGTAGCCGGGGAGGCTGGGGTCCCGTTCTTCAGTATGAGCGGGTCGGATTTCGTCGAGATGTTTGTGGGGGTCGGGGCGGCTCGAGTGCGCGATCTCTTTGGCCAGGCTCAGGAAAAGGCCCCCTGCATTATTTTCATCGATGAACTGGATGCCCTCGGAAAGGCCCGTGGGCTCAACCCGATGGGCGGACACGACGAACGCGAGCAGACCCTCAACCAACTGCTGGTGGAGATGGACGGCTTCGACACAAACAAGGGCGTGATCATCATGGCCGCGACCAACCGCCCGGAGATCCTTGATCCAGCCTTACTCCGCCCCGGGCGTTTCGACCGACAGGTGGCCCTTGACCGTCCCGATATCAAGGGACGGGAGAAGATTCTCCAAGTGCATGCCAAGCCGGTCACGCTTTCGCCGAGAGTGAACCTCGCTGCCATCGCTGCGAAGACCCCTGGGTTCGTCGGCGCCGATCTGGCCAACCTGGTGAACGAAGCGGCGCTTCTGGCTGCGCGGAAGGGCAGGGATGCGGTGGAGATGGCGGATTTCGATGAGGCGATCGACCGGATTGTGGGCGGCCTCGAGAAGAAGACCCGGGTGATGAATCCCATGGAGAAGGAAACCGTTGCCTACCACGAGGCCGGCCATGCCCTGGTGGCGGAGTCCCGCCCTCGCGCCGACCGTGTCTCGAAGATCTCGATTATCCCTCGCGGCGTGGCCGCGCTCGGTTACACACAGCAGTTACCCACGGAGGATCGGTACCTGCTCAAACGGGCTGAGATCCTTGATCGACTTGACGTACTCCTGGGGGGTCGGGTGGCCGAAGAGATCGTCTTCGGGGACGTCTCCACCGGGGCCCAGGATGATCTTCAGCGGGCGACCGATATGGCGCGCCTCATGGTCACCCAGTACGGGATGAGCGAACAGCTCGGCTTGGCGACGTTCGAAGAGCCGCGCTCCTCCATTTTCCTCAACATTCAGAAACCGCAAAGGGTACGGGAGTATAGTGAGCAGACGGCTCAGGCGATTGATGAAGAGATCCGAAAGCTCCTGACTGATGCCCACACCCGAGTCGAGCAGACGCTTGCCGGTAGACGCAGCGAGCTGGATGCGCTGGCCAAGCTGCTGCTGGAAAAGGAGGTCGTCGATCGGGAGGCCCTGACCCAGTTACTGGCGCCTCTACGATCCTAACGACGGAGATCCCGGATGAGGAGATGCCGACCCTTTGGGCTCCATAAGGCGTCCCTCTCCCATCATAAGCCAGCTCATTTCCCCATTTCGTACCTAAAAACAACGCGTGATTTCCTTTTCAACGAATTCCCTTCCCCGCTGGGACATTCGGTCCCTTCTTGTGGCATATATGTCCCACATTGTCAGTCCATAGTTTTCGAATAGTTACATTGTCGCTGATTCCGCGATGGGGCAGTTGCTCCCGGCTTCACGGAGGGACGCCGACGGCGTCATGCTGACGTCGGCGACTGTTCGTAAAAGTACTCGTCGTTTCAGATAGTTAGGCCGAGTATTGGAGCGGCAGAACTTGTACGATTGTTGGCACCGCCATTGCTCTTATCTTATAATAAGAGAAAATAGCCGTCAGCACTCAGCCTTCAGCTTGGGACAAAGCAGGGGATCGCCCCAGAAAGGCTGACGGCTGATCGCTGAAAGCTGATAGCGTGGCCAGTCGGATCTGTTCGTGCCTTCTTATACGTGTCGGTATGCAGACAGGCGGAATGGCGAGGCGTCGGATCATAATGAGTGATCAGCGGAAGGTCCTAATCGTCGCGCCTGAGTCAGCGATCCGGCAGCAGATCCTCAGTCGCGTGGCGGCACAGGCGTGCCGGACCGTGACTGCCGAGACGGGCAGTGATGCGTTATTGGCTGTTGTTGAGCAGGATGTGGCGCTGGTTATTCTCGATCTCTCGATCGCCGAGCCCTCCGGCAGCAAGACTATTGAGATCCTCCGAAAGATTCGACCCCGCTTGCCTCTGGTGGTGTTGTCCGATGACCGGTCGCTCGAAGCGGGTCGTCAGGTCCTTCAGCACGGCGTCTTCTATTACCTGCTCACGCCGTTTGACGCTGACGAGCTCGACCAGATTGTCCGGATCGCCCTGACCTCCACCAGGCAACGCGCCGCAGGAGTTGAGGAGAGGTCCCACGAATGGAGGTCGGTAGGCGAGAGGGGAGGGGTGGCATGACGGCAGTCCGGCGTATCGTGACCATCGGCATCGTGGCGCTGGCGTTGTTGCCGGTCGTTCGCGAGGTCGCGCTCGCGCACGGGACGGGTATGCGCGGCACGCAGGCGCTGTACGTCGCGAATGAGGGGTCGGATACGGTCTCGGTGATCGATCTTGCGTCGATGAAGGTGACCGGCGCCATTGCCGTAGGCGCCGGTCCGCAGCATATTGCTGTCAGCCCGGATCGGCAGTATGCTGTTGTCACGTGTAGCCGTTCGGCCGAGGTCTGGATTTTGGCGTTGCCCGCGCACACGGTCGCCGCCACGGTCTCCGATGCGACCGGTCCCGGAGGCCAGACGGTGTTTGGAGCCGCCGCGACCTATGCCTATGTCACCAACAGTCAGTATGGCCGAGTCACGGTGATTGAGACGGCCGTCGGAAAGAAGGTGGCCATGATTCCGGTGGGAGAAGCGCCGACCCAGATCAGCATCTCTCCGGATGGCGGCCATGCCTATGTTCCCAGCGAGCGATCTCATACCGTGGCCGTGCTGAACCTGTCGCTGAATGTCGTCGCGGGAGAACTCCCCATCGCCGTCAGGCCCTCTGCCGTGGAGATCTCGCCAGACGGCAAGTATCTGCTGGTCGCCAGCGCCGTCGCCAACTCCGTCACTGTGATCGATACGACCACCAAGCAGTTGTTGCGCAGGATCCCCGTCGGTGACGACCCCCATCACGTGGTGTTCGGTCCCGGTGGAGCCTTTGCGTATGTTGTCAACAAGGGCTCGGACAGTCTGAGTGTGATTCAGATGGCGAATCGGCAGGTAGTCGCGACAATCCCCGTGGGGAAGGAGCCGAGCGACGCCGACATTACGCCGTCTGGCCACTACATCTATGTGACCAACACGGGAGGGGGCGACGTGTCGGTTATCTCAACGCAGACCAGCGCCGTCGTAGGGACAATCCCTGTAGGCGCCCGTCCCCACAACATCGTCATCTCCGGCGATGGGCGGTACGCCTTTGTGGCCAATACCGGATCGGATGATATCTCCGTGATTAATCTGCTGTCCCAGACAACGGTGGGGCGAGTGCCGGTCGGGAAGCGCCCCCTCGGGATGGCCCTATGGTGAGGAGCAACCGATGACACCGCTTTCAGAAATCATGAATCGGAAGCTGATTACCGTGGAGACGCGCACATCGCTTTGCCAGGCTCAGCGAGTGCTGGATCAGCACCACATCCGCCATCTGTTCGTCATGGACGGCAAACGTCTGGTCGGGATCGTCACCGATCGCGATCTTCGAAGGGCTGCCCCCTCTTCCAAGTCGCCGTTGACGACCCATGAACGCGAGGAGTTCATGGACGAATTGGAGGTGGTGGAGGTCATGTCGCGCAAACTGATCACGGCCGCGCCGACAACAACGGTGCGAGAGGCGGCAAAGGTCATGGTTCGCGAGAAGATCGGTTGCCTGCCGGTCGTGGAGGGCAATACACTGGTTGGGATCGTGACCGAGACCGATCTACTCGCAATCCTGGTTCGAGGAGAGGAGGCGTCATGACCGGCGAGCGATTTCCTTTTCCGGGCATTCCGGCCACAGCGGACGGCTCGGCGGCAGTCGTCTGGGTTGACTCGCATATTACGCAAGGCGCCTGCGCCTATCCGATTACCCCCTCCACCAACATGGGGACGGGATACCAGGCGGAGGTTGCGAACGGCACACGCAACCTCTGGGGTGAGCCGCTCTTTTTCATCGAGCCCGAGTCGGAGCATAGCTCCGCATCAGCATGTGAGGGGTTTGCGCTGGCCGGGGGGCGGGTCTCGAACTTTACCTCCGGTCAGGGGCTGGTCCTGATGAAGGAGGTGCTCTATACCATCGCCGGGAAACGGCTGCCGGCGGTCTTTCACATCGGCGCCCGTGCGCTGACCTCTCAGGCCCTGAACGTCCACGCCGGGCATGACGACGTGATGGCCGTCGCGGATGTCGGCTGGGGCATGCTCTTTGCGAAGAACGCCCAGGATGCGGCCGATCTGGCGCTGATCGCCCGCCGCGCCGCAGAAGAGGGCGAGACCCCCTTCATGACTGTACAGGACGGTTTTCTCACTACCCACACCATTGAGAACCTCCTGCTTCCGGAACCCGAGCTGATGAAGGAGTTCATCGGGGACCCGCATGGCGGCACGCGCCTGCGCAACCTCATGAACCCTTTACAGCCGATCATGAGCGGGGTTGTGCAGAATCAGGACAGCTACATGAAGGGCAAGATCGCCCAGCGGTTCTTCTATGATCGTCTGCCGACGATTGTTGAGGGGGCCATGGAGCGGTTCTACGCCCTGACAGGCCGCCGGTATGGCCTGGTGGAGTCGTACCGGATGGCGGATGCCGACTACGCTATCGTAGGGATGGGAGGGATGGTCGAGACCGCCATGGCCACCGTTGATTACCTGCGACTGCACCGCGGAGTTCGAGCGGGCGCCCTCCACGTGACCTGCTTCCGTCCATTTCCGGGTCGGCAGATCGTCGAGGCGATGAAGCACCTGAAAGCGATGGCGGTGATTGAGCGCATGGATAACCCGCTGGCTCAATCGAATCCCCTCACTGCCGAGATCAAGGCAGCGTTCGCCGATGCGCTGACGGGCGCGCCGGGATTCCCGTCACTAGGGCGGATGCCGATTATCTATTCCGGTTCGGCCGGACTGGGCAGTCGAGATATCCGTCCCGGCGACCTGGCGGCCACGATAGACAATATGCGGCGCGACGATGGCGGGTCTCGCTACTTTGTCCTGGGGATCAAGCACGATCTGGCGCTTGTGCCCTCCGAAGATCCGGACGTTCGTCCGGCCGGCACCTTCTCGATGCGCGGCCATTCGGTCGGCGGATTCGGATCGGTGACGACCAACAAGGTGATCGCGACGATTGTCGGCGACCTCTTCGGCTTGAAGGTCCAGGCCTACCCGAAGTATGGTTCCGAGAAGAAAGGGCTGCCCACGACCTACTATCTGACCGTGGCTAAAGAGCAAATCCGTACCCATTGTGAGCTGACGCAGGTCGATTTCGTGCCCCTGAACGACGTCAATGCCTTCAATCTCGGTAACCCGTTGGCCGGACTGGCGACCGGCGGCATGGTCTTCATCCAGACCGACCAAAAGACACCGGAGGAGGTCTGGGCGCGGATCCCTGACTATGCGAAGCAGATTATCCGGGAGCGGCGTATCCGCGTTCTTGCCCTGGATACCGTGAAGATTGCGCGCGAGGTCGCCAGCTCTGCCGACCTCGAGCAAAGGATGCAGGGGATTGTCCTGCTGGGGATTTTCCTTCGCTGCACGCCGTTTCTCCGCGAGCAGCGTCTCGACGAGGAGCAGGTCTTCTCGGCGGTGGAGCGGTCGCTGCGGAAGTATTTCGGCAAGCGGGGCGAGCAGGTCGTTCGGGATAACCTGGAAGCTGTGAAGCGAGGCTATACCGAGGTCTTCGAGGTCCCAGTGAACACGGTGGCGGAGGCGGGATTGGCCGTATAGGGTCCTCGTTCGGAGTCGTTCGTTTGTGTAGGTCGGGTTAGCGAAGCGTAACCCGACCTACGAAGGAAAGGTTCAGCCATGGCAGATTGCGAGCCACAATACGATCCTTTGGATGAGGAGCATGTCGAACAGGTCTCCGAAACGAAGCCTCGCGGGCTTGAGAAGGAGATCCACGAGAGCGCTTTACCCCCGACCGGGGTCCTGGAGCTTGATCTTGAACGGTACGTGGCCGACTTCAATGAGCGGATCGTCGGGGCGTATGCGGCCGGGACCGGAGAGCAGGCGCTTCCGGCCGATGTCGGGGTGGCCCGGAGCCTGATTCCGCCAGGCACCGGCGCCCTGCGCGACTTCAGTTACATTGCGGCGGAGATCCCCCGGTTCGATCGGGACAAATGCGTCGGCTGCATGGCCTGTGTGACCGAGTGTCCCGATACCGCCATCCTGGGTAAGGCGATCCCGAAGTCGCACCTGGAGGCCGAACTGAACGCCATTGCCGACGATCAGGAGCGCGAGTCGATTCGGGCTCAGTGGGCCGTCACGCGGAAATACTGCGAGGTCTACGAAAAGAAGGGTGAGGAGGGCGCCCTGTTCGGCATCTTCGTCGATCCGACCAAGTGCAAGGGATGCTCCGAGTGCGTCGAGGTCTGCGGCACCCTCGGCTACCATGCCCTCACAATGGTCAAGAAGGACGAGCAGACGATTCCCAGATATCGAAACTACTTTAAGTTCTTCAGACAAGTTGGCGCTACTCCACGTCAATATATCAACGAGCGGGCGCTGGCGGATATGATGCTGTCCGAGGAGGCGCTTCTGTATGTCGGCGGCGCGGGCTCCTGCATGGGGTGTGGCGAGGCGACGGCGATCCGGATGATGCTGGCCGCCACCGGATTCGTGCATGGCGCAGAGAAGATCGGGATCGTAGCGGCGACCGGGTGCAACACAGTCTACGGCTCGACCTATCCCTACAACCCGTTCCTGGTTCCGTGGACCAACTCCCTGTTCGAGAACGCCCCTGCCGTGGCGATGGGAGTTCGCGGCAAGTGGGACCAACAGGGATGGCAGGCGAAGAAGCTCTGGGTCATCGGGGGGGACGGGGCGATGTACGATATCGGCTTCCAGGCGCTGTCGCGGATGTTGGCCTCCGGGATGGATATCAACGTGCTGATCCTGGATACGCAAGTCTACTCCAATACAGGAGGACAGGCCTCCACGGCGACCTTTACCGGGCAGGATGCCAAGATGGCCGTTGTCGGCAAGGCGGCGCACGGCAAGCGGGAGCGGCGCAAAGAGCTGGCGCTCATCGCCATGATGCACCCGGATACGTTTGTGGCGCAGACCACGGCGGCCCACATCAACCATTTTTACCGGGCCATCATGGCGGCGAATGAGTACCCCGGTCCGGCTGTGGTCAACGTCTACACGACGTGCGAACCCGAGCATGGCGTAGCGGACGACCGGTCCTCGTGTCAAGCGAAACTGGCGGTCGATTCTCGAGCCTTTCCCCTCTTTGTGTACGATCCGCGTATGGGAGAGCGGATTAAAGAGCGACTCAGCCTGGCGGGTAACCCGGCGATTGGCGACGACTGGTACAGACTGCCTCACACAGGGGAGGTGGTCGACTTTGTGGCCTTTACCAGGACGGAGGGCCGGTTCGCGAAACAGTTTGACCCGGAGGGCCGCCCCTCTGAAACTTTGCTCTACGCTCAGGCCGAGCGGCTCCAGTACTGGCGACGCCTGCAAGAGTTGGCCGGAGTGCGATAAAGACGGATTTATGACGCACTACACTAGGGAAATAGCTGAAAACCGCGAAACGGAAAAACTTCCATTTTCCCGCCGCGGGCGGGTGGCGAAGGGAGGTTCCAATGATTACACTTAAGAAAATTCTTGTGCCGACGGACTTTAGCGAGACCTCGAAGGCGGCGCTCACGTATGCTCGGGAGCTCGCCTCCACGTACCACGGCTCGGTGCATGTCCTGCACGTGTTGCCGGATGCCTCGGTTCAGCCCTGGGCGTTCGCGGTCGAGACCGAGACCATGGGGCTTTCATTCCCAGAGCGGACGAAGCAGTGGGAGAAGAGGGCAAACGAGCAGATGAAGGATCTGTTTTCGGAGACGGAGCGGAAGGAACTCGATGTGCGACTTGTGACGCAGGTGGGCAATCCAGTCCAGCAGATTCTTCAGTACGCAAAAGACCAGACGGTCGATCTCATCGTGATAGGGACAACCGGTCGAGGTACCCCTGCGCCCGAAACGTTCGGGGCATTCCCAAGGCATTCACCGATGGGCAGTGTCGCCGAGCGGGTGGTTCGCCAAGCCCCGTGTCCGGTCCTCAGCGTTCGGCATCCGGAGCATGAGTTCGTCACGCCCTAGACGGCTTTCGTAAAGCGTGATCGACTGGCGCCGGTCCTGTGAGGCCGGCGCCAGCATGGGGCGAAATCGGGATGTCCCTGACTGACTCTTCCCGGATTGATTGTCCTGGCCGTGGGGTTGGTTCAGCAATCAGAACGATTCGGCTCGACTCCGTGGCATACAGCGTATTGATATGGTATGCTTAATTGAGTGTTGCTGCGCTGTTGCGTGGGGATGGGGCCGGTTGAGGTCATAGAACAACCGACCTGGAGTCGACGAAGTGAGGCTCGGACCCCAGTCCGGGCTGGAAAGAGGTCAGGCACAGTTTGCCGAAGGAGGGGTATGTATCCTGTGATCACCGGATTTGACCATCTGGTCTTTGCCGAGGCGCCCAAGCTGATCTATTGGGAGCTGACGCGGGCCTGCGACCTGGTGTGTACGCATTGCCGCGCTGAAGCCATCGCGGCGCGCGACCCATTTGAACTCAGCACGGAGG
>DATMXF010000025.1:0-5105 GCA_035561835.1 Patescibacteria group bacterium | reverse complement strand
GGTCAGGGCGGCCTTGATGGCAATCTCGGCCGTGTCGAAATCGCGGATCTCTCCCACCATAATGATGTCCGGGTCTTGCCGGAGGAACGACCGGAGTAAGGCCGCAAAGGTCAGACCGATATCCGACTTGACCTGAGTCTGATTAATCCCGGTCAGGTTATACTCGATCGGATCTTCCGCAGTCATGATGTTGGTGTCGATACGGTTCAGTCGGTTGAGTGCCGAATAGAGCGTCGTCGTCTTTCCGCTTCCGGTCGGGCCGGTTACCAGGATCATGCCATACGGGGCGAGGATGGCCTTCTCGAACATGGCGAGCGCCTCAGGCTCGAACCCGAGCTTGGCCATATCCAATTCGAGGTTTGCGCGGTCCAGGAGTCGCATGACCACCTTCTCGCCGAACAGCGTTGGAACTGTAGAGACCCGGAGGTCCAGCTCTCGCTCTCGCATCTTGACCTTGATCCGCCCATCCTGCGGCATGCGACGTTCGGCAATGTCCAGTCGAGCCATAATCTTGACGCGGGACGTCACCGCGGCGTGCAGCGTAAGAGGCGGAGCCATCACCTCGTAGAGGACGCCATCGAGCCTGAAGCGAATCCGAAATGCCTTCTCGTACGGCTCCAGGTGGATATCGGAAGCGCCCTTGTTGATCGCATCGGTGAGGATGAGATTGACCAGCTTGACCACCGGGGCCTCTTCGGTGGCTCGATAGAGCTCGGCCAGATCAACTCCCCTCTGATCCGGTTCAGCGATCCCCAGTTCTTTTTGCTCAAAGTCTCTGACCAGGCTTCTGGCGAAACCGACCGAGTCGTAGTACCTGTTGAGCGCATTCTGGATAGACGTGTCCGGAGCGACCATCGGTTGGATGTTGTGACCGGTAATGAATCTGACTTCGTCGATGGCAAAGATATCGGACGGGTCCGCCATGGCCACCGTGAGGGCACCTCCGGACCGGCCTAGCGGGATGAGCAGGTACTTCCGAGCTACTTCGGCAGGAATGAGCTTGAGGATAGCAGGATCGATCGTCACTTTGCTGAGATCAACGGACGATACGCCATATTGACGCCCCAGAAAGGATGCGATCTCCTCCTCGCTGACATGCCCGAGTTTAACGAGAATCGATCCGATCCGTCCGCCGGCACTCTTCTGCAGTGCAAGGGCGTCATCCAATTGCTCGGACGTGATCAGACTGGCTCTCACCAGCATCTCGCCCAATCGTTCAGATGGCATGCACCTACCCTTTCTTAGCGTGCTGAAGGCTGGCGCATTACGGCCAACACAAACTTTCACACTAGAAAATTAGCATACCATACCTCGAAGAACTCAAGCAACCGCAGTGACGAGGGCGTGCCGCATAGCCGCCTCCGAAGGCTTGTGCCCGGTCCACAGTTCGAAGGCCAAAGCGCCCTGATAGAGCAACATACCCAACCCGCCCATGACCCGACAGCCTCGTCTCTTCGCCTCTCGCAGTAACGCGGTCTCCCGTGGCCGGTAGATCAGATCGTACACCAGCGCTCCCGACTGAAGGAGACTCGGATCGATCGGCGGATGGTCGGCAGGGTTGAGTCCAACCGATGTCGTATTGACCACCAAAGCACAGTCTCTTACGGTAGCCGGCATCTGAGGATCGTCAAGCCCCAGTCCGGTGGTTGAGGTTCCGATGTTCCGATATACGAACTCAGCCAGCGACCGCGCGCGCTCGGCGGTCCGGTTGACAATAACGAGCGGTTCGGCGCCGGCCTCAGCAAGACTGACGGCCACGGCCCGCGCCGCCCCGCCTGCCCCAAGGATCACAGAAGACTTGCCGCGCGGCAGAAAATCCGCCTCCTCATGGAGTGAACGGAGAAACCCCAGCCCGTCAGTATTGGCGCCGAGCAGATGTCCGTCTCTAACGACGACCGTATTGACTGCGCCCACAGCGGCGGCCTCCGGCGTCAGGGTGTCGACCAGCGCGAAGGCCTGTTCCTTATGGGGGACCGTGACATTTGCGCCCCCGAAATTTTCCATCCCGCGAAGCGACGCGAACGCGGCGGGTAAGCCGGCGGATTGTACCCGCCATGGAATATAGAGGCCATCGATTCCGGCTGCCTGGAGCGCGGCATTCTGCATAACCGGCGACAGGCTGTGCGCCACAGGATCACCGAAGAGGATAAACAGCTTTGCTGCGGCCGTAAACTTCATTTCAGCTCTCAGCTTTCAGCCTTTTCCTTGCTTTGCTGACGGCTGATTGCTGACTGCTGAAGGCTGCCTTTACGCTAATTGAACCCTTCCGCAAGCACACGCTCCAGCTCGAGCCCGATCTGCGCCCTTCGCCCTTCATCAATCAGCTTGCTCCCGTCCTTATTGGTCACATAGAAGACGTCTACTACCTGCTCGGCCTCAGTCGTGATTTTAGCGGAACGTATGTCGACCCCAAGCTGCGACAGGGTACTGGTGATGAGGTAGAGGAGCCCCAATCTGTCCCGTGTCCGAATATCCAGAACGGTGTAGGCATGGGAGACCAGGTTGTCAAATTCCACCTTGATCGGGCATACCGTGCCCTGCTGGATCGGCCTGACCAGGACCTCCTTCCTGCGGCTCTTGATCAGGTCATGGACAGCGACTGTGCCCGTGAGTACCTCTTGCAGATCCGCAACGACCCGATCCCAGACGGCTGGGTCTTCGATGGCCACGCCGCTGCCGTTGTCGACCCTGAAGTGCCTGATCACCATCCCGCTTGCCAGTGTGAAAATCTGGGCGCTCAGGATATTCATCCCGTTTGCGGTGAGTGTCCCCACAACCTGTGCGAACCGCCCGTGGCGACCATAGGCGCAGACGGTAAACTCGGAGTAGCCGGCCAACGGAAATGCCGCCCATTGACTGGCCGCCTCTTCACCCCGTTGTACGCGCGCAATTACGCGCATGTGTGAGGCAACCTTATGAGGCGGAATGGTCAGCAGGTACCGGGTTGGGACCTCTTGCAGGTGCTTTTTCACCGCCTCCGCGCCAAACTCCGGTGAGAGTTCCTGAGTAAGCTGGGAGGTGACCCGTTCGGCGCGAGCCAGATCGTCCTCGCCCTCCGGAATGCCCCTGGTGAGAACGGTATGGGTCTTAATGTACAGTTCCCACAGCAACGTGCCTTTCCACTCGGTCCAGACGCCGGGACCGACCGCCTTGATGTCGGCGAAGGTGAGCAGATACAGCATCTTCAACCGATCGAGCGTCTGCACCTTTTTGGCAAAGTCGATGATGATGGCCTCATCGTCGAGGTCCAATCGCTGGGCGATATACGACATCTCCAGATGATGCGCCACCAAGAAGACGATGGCATCGGCATCCGGCCCTGGGATGCCTATCCGGTGAAGAATCGTCTCAACCAGCGAGGCGCTCTTGGGCGCGTGGTCAGCCCCCTCCCCCTTACCGATGTCGTGGAGCAGCAGCGCCAATCGAAGAATTTCCAGTCGCTTGACATCCGATGCGAGCGAGCGAAACTCTTCGCCGTACAATCGTGAGACCTCATCCAGGTGCTCGAGTGTCTCGATGGCCATGAAGGTGTGTTCGTCCACCGTGTACCGATGGTAGAAATCGAATTGGATCAGACGGGTGAGCTTGGCGAACTCCGGAATATAGGCCCCGAGTACCCCGAGTTCATGCATGCTCCGAAGCGTGGCGGCCACCCCCTTCGGCTCTCGCAGGACAGCCAGGAAAAAACCAAGGGCCCGGCTCGAGCGTCGTACCCCCTCATCAATGAAATGCGTATCGGCCCTGATAGCGTCCTGGATCTCCTGGCTCAACGTGTACCCCATCTGCTGCGCATACCAGAAGACCTTCAGTAACCGGACGGGGTCATCCTGAAACAGGCCCCGATGTTTTGGCGACACGTAGATACAGCGGTCGATCTCTGTTAAATCATCGCCGATATCGCGAGCCTTCAGCCTCCGCATCACCCTCTCCACCTGCGACCTCCCTTGCGCGCAGCGCGAGATCACCAGCGCCGACAACTGCGAGATATCCTTTGCAGCCAGATAGTAGCGCTGCATGAACTGTTCTACCCCGTACGAACGAGCCGTGTCCAGAAACCCAAGGTTGGCCGCCACCTGCTCTTGCACGGAGAGTGAAAGTACGTCGTTCTTGCCACGGTGCAGGTAATGCAGTTCGTTCCGCAGGCGGAGCAGAAAATCCAGGGCCTGGTCCCACCGTTCGCGTTCCTCCTGTCCGAGCAGCCCTTTCTGTGCCAATTCAGACGACGTGCCGACTCGCTGGGTGATCCGGGCAATGCAGAGGGCCGCGTGAAGGTCTCTCAGGCCACCGGGACCTTCCTTGATGTGCGGCTCCTGCACATAGATGGACGCACCGTATCGGTAATGGCGTTCATACAATTCTGTCAGCTTGTGTTTGACGAGGGTGTCGGCTTGCTTGTACAAGACTGATCGTCCCAACTTCGCGCTGAACGCCTGATAGATTGCCGGGTCGCCGGCGAGGTATCGGGCTTCTATCATCGAGCTGCAAGAGATCAGATCCGTCCGAGCCATCCGTACACAGTCATCAATAGAGCGGCAGCAATGTCCTACGACGAACCCCACGTCCCAGAGAGTGCTCAACACCGGATGAAGGATCGTGTCCAGATAGGTATCGGCCCTGCGGGGGTACACAAACATGAGATCGACGTCGGAGGCCGGATTCATCTCCCGCCGCCCATAGCCGCCCAGCGCGATCAGCGCGCATCCGTCGCTGCGCCGCCTCAACGTCGGATCACAGGCTGCTTCCGACAGTTGAAAGAGTGAGGTGACGACCGCATCAGTCAGTGTGGCGATGGATCGAGCCACCGCCTGCCCGGTTCCCCCATTCCGATGGATCTCAAGAATCCTGGCCCGCTCATCGGCGATGAACCCTCTGAGGGCTGGAATCAGACCGTTGGCCGTATGGCTCCCTTGCAGCACGGATTGCAGGGTGCCGGCCAGCGCTGAACACTCTACGGAGGCAGAGGGGATGTCGCCGGTGGGACTCGCGGCATTCGCCCCTCGATTTCGCAATAGTGCGAAACGGCCCCTCGCGATAGCTTGGAATCGTTTCATCCTTTACCTCGTCGATTACACCTAGTATAGGCGGGCCTGCCGGACAGGGTCAAG
>DATMXF010000024.1:0-3790 GCA_035561835.1 Patescibacteria group bacterium | reverse complement strand
CTGCAAGTGGATGCGCATGGCGGGGGTGGACCATATCCACGCCGGAACCGTCATCGGCAAGCTCGAAGGCGACCCATTCATGGTCAAAGGATTTTACGATACCTTGCGGGAAACCCATACCCCGATGAATCTGCAAAATGGGCTGTTCTTTGATCAGGACTGGGCGTCGCTCCGCAAGGTCATGCCGGTCGCATCTGGCGGCATCCACGCCGGGCAGATGCACCAGTTACTCCACTACTTTGGAGAAGATGTCGTGCTCCAGTTCGGTGGTGGGACCATCGGCCATCCGACCGGCATCGCGGCGGGCGCGACGGCCAACCGGGTAGCCTTGGAAGCGATGGTCCAGGCGCGCAACGAAGGCCGCGATTATTTTAACGAAGGTCCGGAGATCCTGGCGAATGCCGCACGGTGGTGTCAGCCATTGCGGACAGCACTGGAAGTATGGAAGGATATTACGTTCAACTATGCCTCGACCGATACCGCGGACTTTGTTCCGACGACAACGGCCGTGTAAGTGAGAAGGGAGGAAGCAGTATGCGAATTACCCAAGGTACGTTCTCGTTCCTGGCTGATCTGACCGATGACCAGATCAGAAAGCAGGTGGAGTATGCGCTACACAATAAATGGGCCGTCAGTGTCGAGTTTACGGATGACCCGCATCCCCGCAATACCTTCTGGGAGATGTGGGGCTTACCGATGTTCGACCTGGAAGACCCGGCGGGGATCATGTATGAGATCGATGCCTGCCGCAAGGCCTATCCCAATCACTACGTCAAGGTGAACGCCTTCGACCATAACAAAGGCTGGGAAACTATCCGTCTGTCGTTCATCGTCCACCGGCCGGCTCATGAGCCCGGCTTTGGCCTTGTGCGCCAGGAGGTCAAAGGCCGCACCGTCAACTATGTCGTGCACAGCTATGCTACCGACAAGCCGGAAGGCGCGCGGTATACGGACTGAGCACCGATCGGACATTATGATTATGGGAGAGGGAGGGGGTGGAAAACCCCCTCTCCTCCCCACACTGTGCGGTCCCGTGTAAACGTTGTGAAGACCGCCAGGTGAAGTGAGGAAGTCGATGAGTGAAGCGAACGTCGAACAGATCCCCGAAGAGAATACCCCGGCCGAACTCTCTGACGATACGCCGGTAGATCTTGATACTGTCTTTCGCGATTCCCAGATTCAGGAGATCCTTGATAAGCTTGACCGGGAACTGGTCGGTCTGAAGCCGATTAAGACCCGAATTCGAGAGATCGCAGCCTTGTTACTCGTCGATAGGGTGCGGAAAAGCTTGGGGCTGATGTCCGGCCCGCCCAGCCTCCATATGTGCTTTACCGGCAATCCCGGTACCGGTAAGACGACCGTCGCCATGCGGATGGCCGAGATTCTGCATCGCCTCGGTTACATCCGTAAATGCACCTTGGCGGCGGTCACGCGGGACGATCTCGTCGGCCAGTACATCGGGCACACCGCGCCCAAGACCAAAGAGGTTCTGAAGAGAGCGATGGGCGGCGTGTTGTTTATCGACGAAGCCTATTATCTCTACCGTTCGGAAAATGAGCGTGATTACGGCCAGGAGTCGATCGAGATCCTGCTCCAGGTTATGGAGAATCAGCGAGAGGACCTTGTAGTCATCCTGGCCGGCTACAAGGACCGCATGGAAACATTCTTCCAGGGCAATCCGGGGATGTCCTCCCGTGTCGCGCATCACCTGGATTTTCCGAACTACTCGGCGGAAGAGCTGATCGCAATCGCCAAGCTGATGTTGGAAAAGCAGCAATACCGTTTCAGCCCCGAAGCGGAGAAGGTTTTTTATCAATACCTTCTCAGACGCATGCCGATGCCTAACTTTGCCAATGCCCGTAGTGTGCGGAATGCCCTCGATCGGGCCCGCCTGCGCCAGGCCAATCGCCTGTTCGCGCAACACAAAGACACGCTCACGAAAAAGGATCTGGTCACGATTGAGGCTGAAGATATCCTTGTCAGCCGTGTCTTCATGGAAGATCAGCCGCAATCCGATCAGAAGACAGATCAGGAGTAGAGCAGTGATCGACAGCACGAGCCCCCGCCGCATCCCCCGATGTATGAGCACCCAGCATCCGGACAACGTGACTGTCCCCTTCTTCGCCCAAGGACCTGTGATGGAGGGGATGGACGAGATCCGGGAGGCCTACTACGCCTTTTCCCATTTAGGCTGTGATGAGCAGATGTGGGACTTCGAAGGGAAGGAGGTCGATGAGTTCGTCGTCGAGAAGCTCCTGACGACCTACGAGGGGTTTTTCCGGGCGTTTCCTTTAGGACGGGAGATGTTCCTAACCTTACGAGTTCCAAACCCTGCTGTGGAAAAGGCGCAGGGGAAGATCCTCCTCGAAGTCCTCCAGGGAATCCCCAGAGCGTACGATGTGGCCCGTCTCTTCTACGGGGAGGATATCGCTCCTATCTTCGAAATCATCTTCCCCATGACGACCTCAGCGGAGGAGTTGAACCGGGTCCTCCGGTACTATCAGGTCTTCGTCACCGGGAAGGAGGAGGCGGTTCTTACCCCAGGCGATATCGCCATCAAAGAGTGGATTGGAGAGTTCCATCCCACCGCGATTCAGATCATCCCCTTAATCGAGGACAAAGAGTCACTGCTTCGGGCCGATGCCATCGTCCGGGCCTACCTACAGGGAAAGGACCTCCCGTATCAGCGCGTCTTCCTGGCCCGTTCCGATCCCGCTTTGAACTACGGGAGCCTGGCAGCCAGCCTCCTGGTCAAGACGGCGTTAAGTCGCCTGGACAAGCTGGAACGAGAACTAGGGATTCCCATCTATCCGATCCTTGGGGCCGGAAGCGCCCCGTTTCGGGGCAACTTCCGGCCCGATACAGTGGAACGACACCTTGCTGAGCACCCGAGCGTTCAGACGTTCACGATCCAGTCGGCCTTTAAATACGACTATCCGGCTCCCGCAAGCATCCGGGCTATCGAGACCCTCAAGAGCGCACCCAGAAGGAGTGGCCAGCCGGTGGAGCCGGAGGGGAAGATCATCGATCTGATTGAGCGGATCTCGGCGTGCTACCAGCGGCAAGTGAGAGCGATAGCCCCCCTAATGAATAACGTAGCCCCCGCCGTCCCCAGGCGGCGGATGCGGAAACTCCATATCGGTCTTTTCGGCTACAGCCGGAGCCTTGGCGGGATCTCGCTTCCCCGGGCCATCTCCTTCTGTTCCGCCCTCTACTCCTTAGGCCTTCCCCCCGAGATCCTCGGCCTCTCCTGTCTTGGTCAGGAGGATCTGGCCCTTCTTCGGGAGGTCGATCCGGGGTTCGAGGCCGACCTCGGAGATGCCCTTCAGTATCTGAACGAAGAGACGTATACCCTCCTCCCTCCCACTGAAGCGGAGGAGATCCAAAGGACCATTCGACTCCTCCGCCTCCCCCTCTCCCAGGATCATGCCCACCGTGAGGTCACTGCGACGATTATCAAGCGAGTTGGAGAGGGGAGCGTCAAGGACCTCGGCGATCTCATCCTCCGGGCGGCTTGGATTCGCAAGTTTCTTGGCTGAAGCCCATTTTTGCCTGAGGGTAAGCATGTATGGGTATTGACCAGGGCCTCGGCCGGGTAGCCGATCCGGTTCCCTCCACCCACCGCGCCTGGGTAGAGGTCGATCTCGAGGCGATCCGCCACAATATAGCCGCAATCCGACGGCTGCTGAAACCCTCCACGCAGTTTATGTCGGTCGTCAAGGCTGATGGCTACGGCCATGGCGCTGTTGCGGTCGCTCAGACCGCGCTGTCAGCCGGCGCCTCATGGCTT
>DATMXF010000023.1:0-2352 GCA_035561835.1 Patescibacteria group bacterium | reverse complement strand
GTTGTGCTGTGAGCGGTGCCGATCGGAGACAGACCCGTCCCAGGGCGGCAGCGACACTTGACCAAGATGCGCCCATCGCCTCAGTGGCCGAGTTGCCGAACTATGACGCAATCATTTTCGGAACGCCAACGCGTGCCCGAGATAACCTCACGCCTTACTCCGGCAAGAAAAATGTTCTTGACAACTCCTTGACAGCGCGTACAATGCCCCTTCAGGCTATCATGGCCCGCCGAAGCTACTAGCATACCCGGCTCTTCCTTCGGTACTGCCGATTAATACAGTGTGGCGCTGTTATTATGCCAGGCGGGGTATGCGTCTGTAGGGCTCTGGGTACCGCGGTGCGCCGGCGGTGCGCTTATGTAGATCCGACGTAGGGAAGATATTGTACATACTGTTGTGAAAGGAGGGAGAAGTCGACATGGCAGAGAAACCACAAGGAGCAAAACTTGCCAGCCGCACCAAGAATCAGATCAAGAAGACGGCCGGTCAGTGTACGTGCGGCGGCGATCTGATCTGGAGCATGGTCTTTAATCCGCGCGGTCGTATGATGAAAGTCTGTGAGAAGTGCGGGACGGCCTTGCCAAAGGTAGGGTAAGGTACGACCGCGAGCGGCCTCTTAGAACGACAGGGCTCCCCGATATGATTTGGGGAGCCCTTTGTATTTGCAGGCATGTTTCTGGATCGCGGTTGGACAGTTGCTATAGATGGCGACTTATATCGCAGACAGTTTGTCATTCCGGGCTTGACCCGGAATCCAGTACCTTTCTGGATTCCCGCCTTCGCGGGAATGACGCCGCGTGTAATCAGCCGCCTCGGATCCCTCACGACGTTTCAGCGACGTGGGAGATAGTGCTTGGCAGTGAACAGTCCAAACAGTATCATAATCTCGAATCGGATATGTAACACTGATGTGACCATTCAGGTAGATAGACTGTAGGCTTTTAGACTGTAGGAACGCGCCAGGCGTTTCCGAATGCGACGCGAATAATGATGGAGACCGAAAAGGTTCTTGGCGCCTTGATTCGGTCCATGCGCAACGACTAACAGCCTTCAGCCTACAGCCTAAACACCTGAGTAGTTACACCCTGATCACGCTTCTCGAGTCACGTGTGAAGGCGTTGCGTGGTGAGGCTGTGAGGAACTGAGCGGGGGAGATGGAGCTTCACGGGCGAACGGCGTTGGTGACAGGGGCAGCCAGGCGTGTGGGCCGAGCGATCGCCTTGGCGATGGCGGGTCGGGGCGCCGATGTGGTGATTCACTATAAGAGCAGCGCGTCCGAGGCCCACGAGACAGTAGACGCAGTAGTACGTCTCGGCCGTCGGGCTTCCGCTATTCAGGCTGATCTGGCGGAGCCGGATCAGGTCGAGGCGCTGGCCGACCGCGCAGTGCAGGCGTTTGGGAAGATCAATGTCCTGGTGAACAGCGCCGCGATCTTTCGGAGAACGCCACTCGAACAGCTTACCGTACAGGACTGGGAACAGTTCCTGCGCGTCAACCTCACGGGACCGTTCCTGCTAGCCAGACGACTGGGCCTGATGATGCGGCAGCAGGGAGCGGGGAAGATCATCAATGTCGCCGATGTGGCGGGGATCAAACCGTGGGCCGATTTCCTGCCCTATTCGATTTCCAAGGGGATGCTGATCACTATGACGCAGGGGCTGGCGAAGGCGCTGGCGCCGGAGGTCCAGGTGAACGCCGTGGTACCCGGTACGGTATTACTGGCAGAGGAGTATACGGAGAAAGAGCGGGAGTCGATCGTTAAGGGCACTCCGCTCAAGCGGATCGGTGACCCAGCCGACATCGCCGAAACCGTTCTCTTCCTTGTTGAGGGGTCGGATTTCATCACCGGTCAAGTCGTGGTGGTGGATGGGGGTCGATCGATCCAGTAAGCAGGCATAAAGGATAAGATGAGACACACTCTCTATCTGAAGCAGATGGAATTGGGCGAGATGGCCAACTACGTCTATCTGATCGGTTCGAACAAGACGAAGGAGGCTGCTGTGATCGACCCGGCCTGGGAGATCGAGAAGATCGTGGAGCTTGCCGCAGTTGATGAGATGAAACTTACCCACATTCTGATCACCCACTCCCATCCCGATCATGTGGGCGGTAAGCTGTTCAATCTGCAGATCCAGGGAGTCGCCGAGCTGCTCGAACGGGTAGACGCCAAGGTGGTCGTTCATAAAGCGGAGGCCGACCGCCTGACCCCTCTTGCCGGATCGAACATCATGCGAGTCGACCATGGTGACACCCTGAACCTGGGTGACATCACCGTGACGATCATCCATACCCCTGGCCACACACCGGGATCACAATGTTTTCTGGTGCGGGATCGCCTGGTCACAGGAGATA
>DATMXF010000022.1:0-12127 GCA_035561835.1 Patescibacteria group bacterium | reverse complement strand
TGTACCATGTCCGGGGAGTCTTACTCGACCCGGTACGTCACGGCGCTGTTCCCCAACGGTGCCAGCCCAAATCTCAGCGGTATCGCCTATACCACGGATGGGGTGACCAACTATAGCGGCAACGCACTGTTCGGAATTAAGCCGGAGGCGGATTACAACTGGAAGGAGATCCAGCCGATAGTGGGCGATGTCCCGACGTACTACAACCACGGTGAGAAGTCAACAGACGTTCGCGCTATTCATTGGCGTTGGGGATATATCCCGGATAACTTCGTGGGGAAGGCGAAGGTCAGCGTCAATTTCCCAAAATTTGAATCGAGCACATGCTACAACAAGATTAAAGTCGATATACCCGTAGTACAGTACTGCGCTGACGATTCAAAGCATGAGCAGGACCTTATGTGGAAACGAGACAGGATCAAAAAGAAGGACCTTGATCGGATCTATGCCTGGATCAAGGAACCTACCTCCAACTTCCCGACAGACACTGTTGTGGCCCCCGGCTACGTCGCGTCTGTGACTATCGTCAGGAACCTTACCACCAATCCACTACCAGGACCGTGCGGAGGAGTGGGACAGACACTTGAACTCTATCCGACGGCAACAGATATCGACTCCTATCTGCTTCCCCTGGACGGCAAGTTACAGCAGGGTAGTGGCGGTGGGGGTGGCCATGTGCACTAGGACAGCTACCCCATCTCGCCCGCATCTTGACACCTGAAAAAGCTCCATGATAGAGTTGCGGTGCTTCGGCAGCCTGATGGTCGCAGAAGCTTCGAAGGACGGAACGTGCGCGTCGAGGGGAGAGGTAGGCAACTTATCACGAGGAGGAAGTCAGGATGAGGCGGATGCTTGCAGTAGCAGTACTCGCTCTTGGGGTAATGACCTTTATCGGGAATGGCCTGTCGTGGGCTGCAAAGAGCCATGAGGCCGAGGCGATCGAGCACACCCAGGCGGCCGTCGAGCACGGTAAAGCCGGGCATGCTAATGTGGTGGTAGAGCACGCGACGGTAGCCTTGCAGCATGCCGAGGCAGCCCAGAAGGCAAAGGCCAATGATCATACGGCCGCGGCCATCAAGGGGTTGAAGGAGGCTGTTGAGCACGGTAAAGCGGGACACGCCGATGTCGCCGGCAAGGCCGCTGCAGGGGCACTCGAACATCTCAAAGCGGTAAAGTAAGAACGCCTCTCTCTACAAAGACATGAAATGGGCAGGAAGGTTCGCCTTCCTGCCCATTGCCTTTCTTGGACAAAAGCGTTCAGTGGTCAGCAATCAGGGATTGAGACTGAAGGCTGAAGGCGCATGCCCACTGTACGTCGTCTTCCTTCGGTCTATCTACCTTCAGCCTAACCACCTGAATCGTTACGCATCCGGATCATAATTCAGATTGGGTGACAGCCACCGCTCCACTGTCCGCACATCCATCCGCTTGCGCCGGGCATAGTCCAGCACCTGGTCCCGGCCGACTTTTCCGACCGCGAAGTAGGTCGACTCAGCGTGAGAAAAGTAGAGCCCGCTCACTGAACTGGCCGGAACCATCACGCAACTATCCGTCAGGCGGATACCGGCGTGGCGCTCCGCCTGTAGCAGATCGAAGAGCGTCCGTTTCTCAGAGTGATCCGGACAGGCCGGATAGCCGGGAGCGGGACGGATCCCGCGATACCGCTCTCGGATCAGATCTTCGTTACTGAGCTGTTCTCCGACTCCGTACCCCCACTCTGCTCGAACTCGGCGATGCAGGCACTCCGCGAAGGCCTCCGCCAGGCGATCGGCCAACGCTTTAGCCAGAATCGACGTGTAGTCGTCATGGGCGGCTTCATATCCCTTGCAGAGAGTATCGAGACCATGACCGGTCGTCACGGCAAATGCGCCGAGGTAGTCCTGGAGTCCGGTTGATTTCGGCGCGATAAAATCGGCCAGCGCCAGGTTGAACTGTCCTTCGGACTTGTGCAACTGCTGCCGGAGGGTGTAAAAGGTCGCCAGCGCCTGCGACCGCGAGTCATCCATATAAAGTTCAATATCGTCGTCCACGCTGTTGGCCGGAAAGAACCCATAAACCGCCCGGGCGATGAGCCTGCGCTGGCTGACGATCTGCTCCAGTAAACGCTGGGCATCATCAAACAGCTCCTGAGCTTTGGGCTCCTGCAAGATCTCAGGATACCGGCCCCGCATCCCCCACGCATGAAAGAACGGCGACCAATCGATGTAGGGCACGATCTGATCGAGCGGAAACTCGTCCAGCACACGGATGCCGGTGAAGGACGGCTTGGGGATATCTGCTGCCACCCAATCAAGAAGAAGTTTCCGGTCACGCGCCTGGGTGAGAGTCAGAAGCGCGCTCGGACCGCGGTCCTCATGCGCGCGCCTGACTTGCTCCTGATCAACTCGATTGCTCTCAACAAACGCCGATTTCTGCTCCTGGCTCAAGAGATGGCTGACGACCCCCACGGCCCTTGAGGCATCCAAGACATGGACCACAGGCTGGTCATAGAGCGGGGCGATCTTCACGGCCGTATGAGGTCGGCTGGTGGTCGCGCCACCGATGAGGAGCGGAATCTGCAGTCCTTCACGCATCATCTCCCGCGCCACGTGCATCATCTCGTTGAGCGACGGCGTAATCAGCCCGCTCAGACCGATAATATCCACCTGCCGTTCTCGGGCAGTCTTGAGGATCGTGTCGCATGGCACCATCACCCCCAGGTCGATGATCTCATAGTCGTTACATCCGAGCACGACTCCGACAATGTTCTTGCCGATATCGTGCACATCTCCCTTTACTGTCGCCAGGAGGATTTTCCGCTGGTTGTGCCTGCTGTCAGATGTCAAGCGCGAGGCTTCAATAAATGGAAGCAGGTAGGCCACTGCCTTCTTCATGACACGCGCGGTTTTGACCACCTGCGGCAAGAACATCTTTCCGGATCCGAAGAGCTGGCCGACCAGGTTCATGCCCGCCATCAACGGACCTTCAATAATCTGAAGCGGCCTGTCGTACTGCTGCCGCGCTTCTTCCACGTCGGACTCAATATAGTCCGTGATCCCCTTCACCAACGCATGCGTAAGCCGTTCCTCCACCGTTCCCTGTCGCCATGCTTCATCTTTTACGGCGGCCCGACCCTCCGCTTTCACCGTCTTCGCATACTCTACCAGCCGGTCGGTCGCATCGGGACGGCGATTCAGCAGCACGTCTTCAACCAGATCGAGCAGCTCTTTGGGAATCTCCTCATAAACCGTCAGTTGCCCGGCGTTGACGATCCCCATATCCAGGCCGGCCTGGATGGCATGGTACAGAAATGCCGAGTGCATCGCCTCGCGAACCGGATTGTTCCCGCGAAACGAGAACGAGACATTACTGATCCCGCCGCTGACCTTACAGTGAGGCAGGTTGGCTTTGATCCAGCGAGTCGCCTCAATGAAGTCGATCGCGTAGCTGTTATGCTCCTCGAGCCCGGTCGCCACCGTCAGCACGTTCGGATCGAAGATAATGTCTTGCGGCGGCAACCCGACCGTCTCGGTCAGTATCCGGTAGGCGCGGGCACAGACCTCGATTTTGCGCGGCAGCGTGTCGGCCTGACCACGCTCATCAAAGGCCATGACTACGATCGCAGCCCCGTACCGTTTGATGAGCCGGGCTCGCTGGATGAACGCCTGTTCGCCCTCTTTGAGGCTGATGGAGTTCACAACCGGCTTGCCCTGGACACACTTCAGCCCCGCTTCAATCACCGACCAGTCGGAGCTATCGATCATGGTCGGAACCCTGGCAATGTCAGGCTCACAGGCAATCAGATTCAGAAACGTCACCATCGCCTTTTTCGAGTCCAGCATCCCCTCATCCATGTTGACATCGATAAGCTGGGCACCGCCCTCAACCTGCTGCCGCGCGATGGAGGCGGCGGCCTCGTACTCACCGCTCCGAATAAGCCTGGCAAACGCCGCAGACCCGGCGACATTGGTCCGCTCCCCGATATTGACAAAACCGACATCGGAACAGATCGTCAGCGGCTCAAGACCGCTGACTCGGGTGTGGGGTTCAGGGTGAGGAGGAATGCGCGGTTGATAGTCCTGCACTGCCGCCGCAATCGCCTTAATGTGAGCCGGTGTGCTGCCACAGCAGCCACCGACGATGCTCAGCCAGCCGCTTCTCGCAAAATCCGCGAGATCGGCCGCCATGATCGCCGGCGTTTCATCGAAACCTCCGAACGCGTTAGGCAGGCCGGCGTTCGGATAGCAACTGAGAAAGACTGGAGCAATCTGGGCGAGCTCCTCAAGGTACGAACGCATCTGCTTCGCCCCAAACGCGCAGTTGATCCCTACGCTGAACAAAGGCATATGGGCGATGGAATTCCAAAAGGCTTCCACGGTTTGCCCGGACAGCGTGCGGCCGCTGCGATCCGCAATGGTTACCGAAACCATGATCGGCACGCGCCGACTGACCTCCTCGAAATACTGATCGATGGCAAAGAGGGCAGCCTTACAGTTCAGCGTGTCGAACACCGTCTCAACCAGCAACAGATCGACCCCGCCGTCCAGCAGGCCGCGGACTTGCTCGGTATAGGCTGCGACCAACCGATCAAAGGTAATGGCACGGTGGGCGGGGTTCTGAATATCGGACGGCATCGACGCCGTGCGATTCGTCGGACCCATCGCACCGGCTACGAAGCGCGGACGGCTCGGGTCCTTCGCCATCACCGCCTCGACGGCTTTGCGCGCTGCGCTCGCTCCGGCAACATTCAGGTCATAGGCCAGCGATTCCAACCGATAATCGGCCATCGAGATCGACGTGGAATTAAACGTATTGGTTTCGATGATATCGGCGCCGGCCTCCAGATACTGACGATGAATCGCTTCGATGATGGCCGGCTGCGTGATGGACAGCAGATCATTGCACCCCTTGAGGTCGCAGGAGTGGTCGGCGAATCTCTGCCCCCGGAAGTCTGCTTCCGTGAGGTTATGTGTTTGAATCATCGTACCCATCGCGCCGTCGAGGATGACGATGCGATGTCGCAATATCTGCTCAAGCTCTGTCGTTCGATCTGATACTTCAGTCATCTGCATCCCGCACGTACACGTTTGTCATTCCGGGCTTGACCCGGAATCCAGTTTTTGTCGGCCCGCTATGCCCACTATACTGGATTCTCCAACTCCTCGCAAGGCAAGGCCATTGGCGCTCCATGGTCAGTCGCGTGAAGAGGTTAAACGCGCCGGGGAGTCTTGCATTTTGTTCTAGAGAAAGCTAAGATACGTTTTTTGTAATCTATTGCGATCAGAATATAGCGATGTCGCGACCGCGATACAGGCCGGGCACTGAAGGCGATGATACCGTCCTTCACTTCCGAACGACCCAGCTAGAGGAGAATCATGGCGCAAAGAGGGGGTTGGATCCGTAGTGCTGTCTTGGGCAGCGCCTTACTGCTCACCCCGGTCGGGGCGTGGGCCGACAAGCTCACAGAGCTTGAGCAAACCTTCGAGGCGCAGCAGCAGTCGTTGCAGCAGTTACAGCAGGAGATGCAACGGCTGCGGCAGGAGCGGTCCGCGCAACAGGACGAGGTGACCAGGCGCGTCATGGAGGTAGAGAAGAAGGCCGCCGAGGCCGCGGCATCGTCCATGCTCACCGGGTATGAGCCGGTACCGGGGAAGGGGTTCTTCCTGAGGTCGGCCGATGGCCAGTTTGAACTCAGGCTGCGCGGGTTCATGCAGAACTGGTTTATCGTTGAAGGGGCGCGAAAAGAGGAAGGTTTCCCCGGTATCGTGGACGGTCAGGATGTGACGAAGGCAGGACTGGCGCGGCATGACCCAAGTACATTTCGAATTCGCCGCACTCGGATCATCATAAGCGGCCAGATCTATAAGGACTTCGGCTTTCTTATCGAGCCTGAGTTCACCGGTTCTACGCGGCTCGAGGAGACTTGGCTCAGTTACACCTACGCCCCTTGGGCGAAGGTGACCGTGGGACAGTACAAGACCCGATTCGGTCTTGAGATGCTCACCTCCTCTCGGGACCTGGACTTTGCCGAGCGGGCAGTCATCTCTAAGGCGCTTTCCCCGGAATATCAGATCGGCGCCACCGTCGAGGGCAATCTGAAGTTCGCTACCCTGCCGGTCTACTACGGGGTCGGGATCTACAACGGCTGCGGCCGAGTCGACCAGTGCAAGGGCGGTATCGATAACGACGGCGATAAAGAGTTTACCGGCCGAGTGACCTTTTCGCCTCCGATGCCCTTCGGGAACCTCACCATTGGCCTGAATGCCGATCACCGCACCTTTCGGGTTGTCAGGGGTAATGGCGCCACCGATCCGGCCGGTGTCACCACACCGGTCGGTAGCGGCTCCTCGTTTCACCGCTTCAACCCGGTTGGTCCGACCGGCGTCAGGCTGGCCGGCAACGGGGAGGGCGGAACCCAAAACGGCTTTCTGATCAACGGTAACCGCGTGACCGGTGGCGGCGATATCGTCTTCGACTTTTACCCGTTCATCATCAAAGGCGAGTACGCCTACGCCTCCCAGGAGCGCGACGGATTAGGCGCCGGCAGCACGAATCTCGATAATCTCATCATGCAGGGTGGGTATGGATCGATCGGCTACTGGCTCTTCGGTAACAAGCTCAAGGGCCTTCAGGCCATCGGCCGCTATGAGCACCTGCGCATCGATGACAATAAGGGCGAATTTACTGCGCCGGTCACGGTCGCCAATGAACGACCGATGGAGCTCCGTTCCGGCACCCTCGGTCTGAACTGGTTTGTCAACTCCAACGTCCGCCTGCGCGCCAACTACATCCTCACCGACCTCAGGCCAGGCCGAAATGCCGTCGGGATGAGTAATAGTACGCACGGCGAGCTCGCCCACCAAGGAATCGCCGAGCTGCAAGTCCAGTTCTAAACCGATCATCCGCCATCACTCACGCCGTAGTGTTTGTTGCGACTTCCCTCCTTGTGCTAGCATTGTGGTGGTAAATTGCTTGCAACTGGTGACCGCAGAGGAGGTGGACATGCCACAGCTATCAGTAAGAAACCTGGATGAGGAGACCATCAAGCGCCTGAAGACCCTTGCAAAACAGCATGGGCGCTCCCTTCAGGGACAAGTCAAGATCGTCCTGGAGGAAGCAGCAATGCTGCCAGCCAACGAGGTTTCAGCCATCGTCGAAAAATGGCAGAGGCGATTCGCCGGCAAGCGTTTCAGCAACAGCACTGGGATCCTCCGAGAGGATCGTCAGCCGTGGAATGTGCAACCGCAACACTCCTGGCTTGAGTGCGCCTCACTTGTGCGATATAGAATGAAGTGGACGGACCGATGAAAACGCTACAGGAAATTGAAAGGGCGATTGAAGCCTTGCCCTTGCTCGATCGACTTCGACTGTACAAGAACATGCCGCAGTTGATCGGCCAGGATGTTGAAGACGTCGACTGGCAGCGGCTGGCTATCGAGGGTTTCTTTCAGGACGACTCCCCGGACGATCAAGTCTATGACCGCGTTTAGGGTCGGCGACATCGTCTCGGTAGAATACCCCTTCTCCGATGTGCAGGCCCATAAACATCGGCCTGGACTGGTGCTCGTCAGCCACGATGTTGATCTCGTGATTGCCCGTGTGACCACACATCCGCCGCGCGATCAGTCTGATGTCGCTCTCAACCATTGGGCCGAGGTCGGTTTGCCACGGGCCTCGACTGTCCGCCTCACCAAGCTCGCCACAATAGACCATCGTCTCATTCATCACATAAATGGTACAGAACGAGTTCACCCCCAGATGACCCGGCCACGGCTACGCCCTGCCTTCACCTCGCTCCACGCCACTCGGGGCTCGTCTTTCACCTGATCGATCAAGGCCGCGTCGATAACATCCCGGGCGCCTTCGGAATCACGTTCCACCACGGCTGTAACCGACCGTATCATGATGTCCTTCCCTTGGATACGGGACAGCCCTCGCTGGTCGGTTTCTGCGGCTAGCTTCTCACAAGACAAGGCCTATCATAGCGCTCCCAATAATCCGATCTGCAGGACATTACTGCCGACCAAATTGAGAACCGAGACTGCACTTCGAGACGGCGCACAACGCCCGCGCCTCCTCAGTGCGAACGGAGTCTCAGGTAAATTTAGGGAGGGGAAGGAACGGCTTTCAAATATCAAAGGACTTGCCGGAGTAAGGGCAATCATCTATATTCCATAGTCATGAGCGGCGCAGCAGAGACGTTTCGCTTTGTCGTCCCTCACAACTGAGGGGAGTCTGGTGCAAGGCTGCGAGCGAGTACAGGCACGAGGTAGAGGTGATCGTTGGGCTGCGGCCTTGGTGGTCCTCGCCATCGGCTTTTTGCTGCTGGCCCCTGATCCGCACGACCACGGGGATGCCGCCTCACTCGGTGGGCTTCTCCGACTGTTCCTTCCCAGTTCGAGTCAGACTACTGATCCTCATCAATCCCAAGACGAGCCTCAGCCGGAGGCGAATGGGTCTTGCCCGATCCATTTCTGGCAGCAGGTCGCCGCGACCGGCCTCCTCTTCGCGCTCCTGCTGCAATTCTTCCTCGGCTCACTCTTCCATATTCCCGCATTCGTCACAGCTCCCTCGATCACAGTTTCTGGATCGTTTCACAGCCGCGCCCCACCCGTTTTCCCCTAGCATCCGAATCGTTCCCGGGTTGCAGCCGGTATAAGCCGGGGATAGCCCTACCTTCTCAGTTGCCCTTTCGTAGGGGTTGGTCCGGCCCCGGCCAGTGCTGTCGTCTTTTGAGGAGGAACCATCGATGCGTACCCTTTCCACCAAACAGCTAGGGGTGATTACGCTGATGTCCCTAGCTGCACTGATTATCGGAACGGGAGCCACGTGGGCACAGGTCAAGAATCCGGAACTGGAGGCTCTAGTGAAGGAGGTTGCAGAGCTTCGTCGGCGTGACGACGCCTTGATCTTCCCGGGCGTCGCTTTGCCCTAGACACCCGGAGGCCGTATAGCTGGTTCGACATCATTGTTTCACGAACACTATAAAACCGCTGGCAGGAATCACCACGTTGAGACGGCCTTGGGTGGAGGGAATAATGGCACCCCAATTACCCATGTTCTGGCCCCCATAGATAGCAGCATCGCTGTTGAAGATCTCCTTCCACCCAGCGTTGGGAACGGCCAGCAAATCCTTTTCGATGACGTAACCGTTAGCGAAGGAGGTAGTGTTGAGACTCACGACGATAATGACCTCCTCGTCCCCGCTCCACCGCTTAAAGGCAATGACACGATTGGGGTTTGACTGGTGGAGGATGTCAATGTTGTGGCTACGGATCGAGCGCAGTCGGCGGCTGAGCGTAATGAGATCCTGATAAAAGCGAAAGAGCGCCTTGCCGCTCCCAGCCCGCTCACCGAGAATGTCTTCGCGGCGTGGCAGAAAGTTATTGAACGTGTAACGCTTCTGCGCTCCGATCTCTTCGCCCATGAAGAACATGGGCGTGCCTGCCGAGAGCAACGACAGGCCGAAGCACACACGAGAACGTGCTTCTGCCCAGAGGCGCGTGGCATCAACGAGGGGAGCATCATTGGCCGCGACCACTATCGTGCGCGCCGTGCCTCCGGCGTTGCCGGCTTCGTCGTGGGATTCGTGGAAGACGACCCGTTGGTATTGGCTGGCGTAGAGAGCGCCGGCGAACTCATCCATCCGGAGCGGCTCATTGCCGCCGAATCCCGCTTGTTTCAGCAGCCGCGCTCGGTCTCCTGCCATGTCGGAATCGCCGATCAGATTGTGGTAGAACGCCACTTCCCATGTGGCATCAAAGCCCAACCCGCCTTGAGCCGGCGGTTTGGTCACGGCGTCCCATGTGGTGTGGTCTTCCGCGATCAGCATGGCAGTCGGCCGAATCATGTGCAGCGCCCGACTCCACTCCCGGAGTAACTTCTGCCCGAAGATATTGGCTTCGCCAATCGAACGTCCATCCGCATGGAGCACGTTATCGCGATGAATCGCCTGGGTCAGGTCCACCCGCAGTCCATCTACATGCATCTCTTCAAGAAGAAAGATGGCGCTGCTGATGAACTGCTGGCGCACGATCTCTTCCCAGAACCGCGGCGTGTAGCCCGTGGAGCCGTTGTCGAGATAGCCGCCGTCTGGAAATGTGTACTCGGAAGGGCGCCCCTCATACCAGTAATAGATATTCTGTTCGGGAGCGGTCGAGTCGTATTGCCACTGGGCGCGCTCCGCCTCATGATCGTAGTGATTGTAGACCACGTCCTGAATCACCGCGATGCCACGCCGATGGCACTCCCGCACGAAATGGCGGTATTTGTCGCGGCCCCCGGCGCTGGATTCGATGCAGAAGTGATGGCTGTCGCCATACCCCCAGGCGATGTGTCCGGAAAATTCCGCCATGGGCAGCAGTTCGACGGCGTTGACGCCGAGAGCAACGAGGTGATCCAACAAGGCCATTGCGTCACTCAAATCGCCGGGGTCGGCTTTGCCAAACCCCAGCGAGCCGACGTGCACCTCGTAAATGACGAGGTCTTCGAGGCGGGTGGGAACCGGCAGACCGGGCGTGAATTCCGTGGCCCAGAATTGCTCCGCCGGGATGAGAGCCGGCGCTGTTCCCGGAGGCGTGGATGCGAACCCGCGGCGCACCACATCGGGATCAATCACCACGCTGCAACTCACAGTACCGTCCACGGTCTCCACCGTCCCCGACCAATTGGCCTTAACGGGATTGATGGCGCCTCTGCCGATTTGGCTACGGGAAAAAATATCGGTGCGATAGACGGTCTGCCCTTGAGCGTTCACGATGCGATACATGTACGGACGGCTCTTGAAAACGTCGAAATCCTCCTCAGGCCCGCCTTCCCAAATGCCGTCAGCCGAGCGGGAAAGAGCGACTATGGGCTGCGTGGAATCAATCCCGGCGCCGTCATTGGCAATGTAACCGTGAGCCGGATGTCCGAAGACCACTTCTACGCTTCGCGCGTTGGGCGCCCAAACGGCAAACCGCAGGCTGGGTGTGGCGCGTCCCGGGGCGAACTGTTTGTTGGCTCCCAAGCGACGGCCGTATGTGAAATAGTAGCGTTCGACTTGAGGCACACCCGCGCCATTCAGTCGAAACTGTCGATGACGCTCAATGGAATGGACATCCTGTACTTCGGTCGGAATGCCCCAGAAATTGCCGCCTTGCGGCCCGTCGAGGATCGCGCCCCACTTGAACGTCTTGTCCTGATCGGCAAGGTCAAGCGAGATCGAGGCCTTAAAGATCGGGCAGCCATCCTCCCCGACTTCCTCCTGCATCGGAGATTCGGTCCAGTCATCCGCGTACCGGCCATTGCCGTCCCAACTGCCACGCAAGCGGGCGTTGCGAAAGATCGCCCGCTTCAAGCCGGTGATGAATTGAAACTCGACCGTCTGCCTTGCCATGGCAATTCCCTTCCTTTCGGTTCTGGGCGCTTAGCTACGATCTTACTATTCGCGTGGGAACCGCTCGACTCGTGTTGTTTCACGTCACTCGTCTCCGCTATACGGCTGTGGCAGCGACGGTAAATAGTCCGCCAGATGTGCATCCACATCTCCGCCTGACCGCACCACTAAAAGTGCGAAGGCCCCCAGTACTTCTTCGGCTGTGAAATTGCAGTGACCGTAGCGTTTAACCGGCAGAAGGGTGAACTTATCGAGGTGGCCTGATAGGGTTACCGAGCTGAGGTAGAGCAACTCGTGCGTGAAGGGTACGACCGGGTCGCGCAAGGTATGAAGCGTGACGAGGGACCGCCGCAGGTGACCCGTCGTCTGATAGAAGCGACGCATATAACGCCGCGCTCTCCGGTCAGACTTCACCCGCTCAACACCACGATTTAATGCGACATCGTCTTCCGAGCCAAGGTACAACGCGAATCGGTTGTCGTAGGGCATGCCGTCCGCTGTGGCGATCAGGTCATTGATTCCGAAAATGCTGTAGCGCAAGACGCCGAGGGCGGTAGTGATGGCCGATCCGGTGAGGTCATCCGGGTCCTGTGCCGCACTCGTGACGTTGAACAGTTGGGCGGTTGCCACGGGATCACCCGGAATCGCTTGCATGATAGCTGGAACGTAGATACTCTCCCAGTCCTCGAAGGCATCTGGCGGAACGTCAGCAACACCGAATGGAAACAGATTGGGGAAGAAATAGTCGAACACCACTCGGAAGTCTCCCAG
>DATMXF010000021.1:0-2281 GCA_035561835.1 Patescibacteria group bacterium | reverse complement strand
TCTGAACCTCAGCCTTGAAGGTCTACTTGAAGACGCGACCGGACGCCTTGTGGGGCAGATGGATACGACGGTTCAGGGCGACCTCCTCGCGGTGGAGCGCCTGTCGCTGCATCAGGGCGCCAGTCGACTGGCGGTGGACGGAACCATCGACCTCAAGACGATGGTGGCCGATCTCAACCTCGATCTTCAAGGTCGGCTTGAGGATACGATCCGGTGGTTACCGACAGACACACCCGTGACCGGACCGATCATCGCCCGGCTCCGGCTCACCGGGACTCCGTCAAGCCTGAATGGGGTCGGCCACCTCGAGATGCACCAGGCGCGGGTCGGGACCGAGCAGATCGACACGCTGGTCGGCAGGCTCGTCATCACGGGAACTGAGCTGACGATCTCCTCGCTCACGGGGCGCTATCGTGACATCCCTTTCAAGGCTTCTGGGGCCATCGAAGCCGGTGGGGGCTATCGGTTTGCCATACTCCCGACGAAGGTGGACGTAGCCTCGATTCGGAGCCTGGCCGAGCGAGGCGGCAGAGGCGCCCTTATTATTTCTCTCTGGGGGGCCGGACAGTGGCCAGAGCGTCACATCAAAGGCGAGCTTGCACTTAACGATCTGAACTTGCATGGTATCGAGGTCGGCAGCGGACGTGTTCGCTTCGCGCTGGAAGAAAATCGATGGCGCTGGGAGCTTGCCGATAGCCGGACGCTCCACGCGACAGGTGTCGTACCCCTGTTGCTGCGTGGTCCGATTGAGGCTGAGATATCGGCAACCGACCTGAACCTGGAGCCGCTTTTCCAGGCGCTGCACGCGCGCCTGCGTTTTCCTCTTACGGCCAGTGCCGACGGCCGCGCGCGATTCCTTGGGACATTGCCGGAACTCCGGGATGTCACAGGCTGGATCGACCTGACCAAAGTCCGAGGAACGGCCGGTTCAACGCCGTTCGGTCTCCGACAGCCGACGCGTATTGTGTTGGAGCCTGAAGTCCTTCGCGTCGATTCCTTGGAGTTAATCGGCTCCGGCCTCTCCGTCACGATGATGGGGAGTCTCAGAACGGGCCGGCGGCTCGACCTGTCCCTGTCCGGTCACGCCCCTTTTGACGTCATCAGACCATGGGTTCACGCAGTGCGCGATCTGCAAGGCGTGCCAAGGCTCCAGCTCTCGCTTACTGGCGAGCTTGGAGCCTTACAGGTAAGCGGGCGTGCTGAACTTACTCAGGTTCAGGTTCAGCCAAAGATCATTCCGATCTGGATCTCGGTAGAGATCGGCCAGGTGACGTTCAACAATAATCGTGTTCATTACACGGTAACGGAGGGTTCGTCGGCTGAAGGCGGGCTGAAGGGAGAAGGGATCGCACAGCGCGAAGGCGGATCGTGGCGCCACACACTGGAATTCAACGTAGACCGCGCCCAACTTGATTCGATCAATGATCAACTGCTCCCGGAGCGGCGCTGGGTCACCGGCGAACTTTCCACACACGTCGCCTTGGCCTTCGACACCGCTCCGAACCTCGCTACGATTCCCACCTTGCAGGGTCAGCTCTCAATGCGGCTCAAGGGTGGCAGCCTGTCCCACTATCCTGCATTGGTACGGCTGTTCGGCCTACTCGGGGCACTCGCTCAGCCGTACCGTCTACCAGACCTCACCCGAGAACGGATGCCCTACCGCCGGATCAGCGCCGACATTACGGTCAAGGGCGGGGTACTGCACACCACCGATCTTCTGCTCAACAGCGAGGTCGTGCGGCTGACGGCGGTCGGCCAGATGACGTTGGCCGATCAACGCGTGGATCTGGATCTGGCGGTCAGGCCGCTTCAGGTCCTGGAACAGGGGATACGAAGAATTCCGCTGCTGGGTCGCCTGTTGCCGCGGAAGCAGAGCCTTGCCGTCACCTACTTTGACATGGAAGGGCCGTGGGACGACCCCACCATCTCCATTGCCCCGGTCAAGTCGCTGAGCCACACGGTGCTCGAGCTTCTGCTGCTCCTCCTGCAGGCGCCAGAACGCTTTATCATACCTGACCGCTGACCTTTGCTCCTCTCGACGAAACTCCATCTAAATTCATTCACACTACATCTGCCACTCACAGTAGAGGTGGCCTTCCTCATGAGGCGGCCTGGAGACAGGTAGAAGCCCAATCTCGTAGAAAGTCAAGCCGTCGTGATTATCAAAATCGTGATGGGTGATGCTGGGACTCTCTTCTTACTTCTTAGCGTCGCCCAAGATGGGATGCGGTCCTGCGTGGATGTGATCTGCGGGACTTTCAACTAGCCACCCTCGCTGTGG
>DATMXF010000020.1:0-4835 GCA_035561835.1 Patescibacteria group bacterium | reverse complement strand
GAAGATATAGGAGGGGAGTTTCGTGCGGGAGAACGAGAAAAAGAGTACGACCACACCGCACCAGAGCCATAAAAAGAGCAACAGCTCCTGGCGTCCGGTCAGTTCTGCGCGTAGTCGGCTTCGGAAAGTCCAAAGCCGGCCAAAGGCATTGGACAGCGTCGTACTCCATGGGAGAAAGCCGAGAACAACCACGGGCAGGAAATACAGAGGGCTTCCGACATGGCTTGACACGACACCCAGGTAGCGGTTCAGGTGGTGCTGCACAAAGAATCCTTGAATAAACGCCCATCCATTCTCCCGCAGGACCAAAAGGTACCAGGGCAGCGCGATCACAGCGAATAGGCCGATACCGGGAAGCAGGCGGAGCCTCGATATGGTCACCCGGGCCTTTCTGCGGATGACGAGAAATAGGCCGATAATCAGCCCGGGGAGCAGAAGGCCGATCGGACCCTTCGTGAGAACAGCGAGCGCCATGGCAAGATACCCGCCGAAAAGGAGATGCTCTCGCGTCTTGTCCGTCGCCAGATAGACGTCGAAAAAGCAGAAGAGCGTCCAGGCCATGCACAAGGCGAGCGTCATATCGGTGACCGCCGCCCGCGCCAGAACCACGGTCCCGACATTCGTGGCAAAGGCCAGAGCGGCAATACATGCGCCCCGTTGACCCAGCAGTTGTCGTCCGAACCGGTAAATTGACAGCGTCAGGCCGGTCGCGAAGGCGGCAGACCAGAAGCGAGCGGCGTACTCGCCGATCCCGAATCCTTTGTAGGCCAGCGCGATCAACCAGTAAAACAAGATCGGTTTATCAAAGCGGGGCTGAAAATTGAAGTGGGGCGTGATCCAGTCGCCGGAGATCAGCATCTCCTTCGCTGCCTCCGCGTAGGCCGGCTCATCTGCGTCGAACAGGAAGAGCGAATCCAGGCGATAGAAAAAGAGGAGGAGGCTTGCACCAATAAGGAGGATCGTTACCGCGACTTCTCCAACCCAACGGCGGGAACCGGTTGCCGCAGGTATCGCCTTCTCAGGTGCGCCCATGCACAGGGGAAAAAATCGAAAACCGACAGGTGATCCAACCTGCCAGAAGCCCGATAGCGGCTCCGGCCATAACATCAGAAGGGAAATGCTTGGCGAGATAGACCCTGGAGAGGGCGACCAGGACGGCCAGTCCGTAGAAGAGAACTGCATACCTTGGATAGGCGCGGGCGAGCACAAATGCCAGGGCGAAGGCCGTTACCGAATGGCCGGAAGGGAAAGAAATGAAGCCGGAACCCTTCCCCAGGCAAGGAAAGTCCACGAAAAACTGGCCCGACATTTCAGTAAGGGGGCGAGCGCGACAAAATAGATTTTTCAAGGTCTGGACAGAAAGGCTACCGACGATCACCGCAAGCAATCCGAGCCTGCCCGCGATGGCCTCTCGAGGCCTTCCGGCCTTCAGGCCGATGGCCAAAAGGGCAGCAGCAATCGCGGCATCCGCGAGGCCGTATCCCATCGCAGTGATCGCAGTCGCCACACGCAGCCCCCAATCGCTTTGCACCGACGGGATGAAACTCTCCACCGGACCGTCTATGTACCACACCAGGAAAGGCAACACGACGAACAACGCGGCAGCATAACCCAACACCTTTCCGTCGACCGATCGGGCGAGAGATCCGGAGGACTTCGAGCCAACCTGTAACCGTGACATCATTCTGTCTGTCCCCTCCCCTCACGCCAGATCGCGCTTCTTGACCTCGAACTCTTCCTTCTCAATCTCGCCACGGGCATATCGCTTCTTGAGGATCTCTATGGCCGACTCCTCCGACGGTCGGACAGACCGGATTCCGGACCCAGCCTGCCAGAGCCAGCGAACCGTCAGCACCAGCACCAGCAAGATGAGAAGCCAAAAGGCCGCTATCATGACCATCCAGAGGATGCCCCATCCCCAGAACCAGGACTCATGGCCCATTTCCTCCCACCGCATCATCATCGCGGCGCGCTCGGTTCCACCCGCCGCTCTAACCCCCGTAGGCGAATAGCCTCTCCCAAGGCAACAAGGTGATCCCCGGCCTCGATCTTTTCATCTGTGGAGGGGTTAAAGATCATGCCACCCAACGCCCGTTTGATCGCCACCACAATCACCCCAGGCTCCTGATACAGTCCGGAGTCGCGTAGCGTGACCCCCTCGCAGGGAGACCCCGGCGGCACGACGATCTCCTCAAGCTGCAACTCCAGGCTTTGATAGTGCGTGGCCAGCTCAATAATATCCACCACGGCGGGGCGCAGTGCCGCCTGAGCCATGCGGTGTCCCCCCATAGCGTAGGGCGAGATGACCTTGTCGGCTCCAGCGTGCGCAAGTGTCCGTTCGCTTCGCTCCGTCTCGGCCCTGGCCACCACAAAGAGGGATGGGTTAAGATCCTTGGCCGTGAGGATCACAAAGACATTGTCCGCATCGACCGGCAGAGTCGCAAAGAGACCTTTGGCCTTCATCACCCCGGCAGCCAGGAGGACCTTCTCGTCGGTGGCATCCCCACGGAGCAACAGGTGGCCCGCCTCCTCCACCTTACGGACCCGCTCTTCCTTCCGCTCAATGACCACGAATGGAACGGGCTTTGAAGCCAACTCGCGGCAGACCACCTCCCCGATGCGACCATAGCCGCACACGAGATAGTGATTTGCCAGCGCGTCGATTCTCTTCTCCATTCTCTTCCTCCCGAAGAACTGCTGAAACTCCCCCTCCACGATTTTTGCGGTAACGGTTCCCGCTGTATAGAGAACCACTCCCAGGCCGGCGAACAGGAGCCCGATCGTGAAGATCATGCCGGCCGGGCTCAAGGGTCTTATCTCGCGAAACCCCACCGTTGAGATGGTGATAATCGTCATATAGAAAGCTTCAAGCCATGTATACCCCTCAAGGAAGCGATACCCTGCGATCCCTGTGATCACTACCGCCATAAGAAACAGTGCAGCGACCCCTAGCCTTGCCAAAGGTGTTGTTCCTCTGTCACCAAGATGACATTCAGGGCTCGATCTTTGACCCTAATACGTCCAGGAACTTGCGCATCCATTCGGGATGGCCGGGCCAGGCTGCGGCTGTGACCAGGTTGCCATCCACATACGCATTGGAGAAGGTGGCGTTCACCTCTTGCCACTTGGCGCCGGCTCGGATCAGCTCGGGCCTCACAGCCGGATAGGAGGTGCAGCGCCTACCCTCCACGACGCCGGCCGCCGTCAACAGTTGCTGTCCATGACAAATGGAGGCGATTGGCTTGTTCTCCTTCGCAAAGTGACGAACGATGTCCAGTACCTTCTCGTTCAGACGAAGGTATTCCGGAGACCGTCCTCCAGGAATCACCAGGGCATCGTAGTTCTTGGGTCTGATCTTGGCGAAGGTGGCGTTGATGGCAAAGTCGTGACCGCGCTTCTCGCTGTACGTCTGGTCGCCCTCGAAGTCGTGGACGGCTGTACGGACTGTGTCGCCGGCCTTCTTACCGGGGCAGACTGCGTGGACCGTGTGCCCCACCATCGTCAACATCTGGAAGGGAACCATCGCCTCATAGTCCTCGACAAAATCCCCTACCAGCATCAGTATCTTTTTCGCAGCCATCATCTTCCTCCTTGCATACACGAGGTCATACGTCTCAGACAGTTTGTCATTCCGGGCTTGACAAGCCTGCCTCGTACTTGATACGAGGGAATCCAGCGCCCTCCTGGATGCCCGTTTTCTGGCAATGACGCCCACTGTTGCCACGTATGACTATGAATAGCAGGCCTCGAATCCGTCCCCCAGGGCGAGGCTATCAAAGCGACCCTTACTCCGCAAGCAGATTTCATAAGCGCCACCAGGCAAGGCATACACATGCCATCACCGTGGTAAGGATGCAGATGATGGGGAGGCGCAGATAAAATAAAGCGAGGAAACTGGATGTTGCGGCTAAAACGACCGGCAAAGCTGGCCCGATTCCGGCCGCTGGTTAGCTGCGCCTGTAGACGTCTCGCCGGTGCCCGACCTTGACAACGATTACCAGGAGAACATCATCCCGGATCTCGTAGACGATACGGTATAAACCCTGGCGAAGTCGATACCTCTCCTGTCCGGACAACTTCTCACACCCCTTCCCGCGTGGATCCTCCGCTAATGCCCCGAAGCATTTCAGGAGCCGGGAAACGTCCTTTTTTGGAATCTCTCGAAGATCCTTGGCGACCGATTTCTTGAAGACCAAGCTAAATTTTCCCATGAGCCTTGAGGTCTCTTAAAAGCTCCTCGTAGGTCATCACGGGTTCTGCCTGCCGCTCGATGAAGGCAGCCAAGTCTTCTTGATCCTCGCGGAGAGCCAGGCGCACAGCGTCATTGACGAGATCGGACACGGTGCGCTGGGTATGGGCAGCCTTTATGCGAAGGGCTCGATGCAGGTCCGGACTGAAGTAGACTGTGGAACGCTTGACTAACTCACTCATGGCCATCACCTCCATAAGTCAGAATAGCACCACGCTGTCTTGACGTCAAGACGCTATGGTGCCAACAGGGACAGACACTATTTATTGAGATCCTTTCTTGATCTTCCCTTCTGCAGCACGCGTATTACTCGTCCCAGTTTCCTGCTCACCTCCCAGATGACCCCATCGCTTTCCCATTTTACTATTTTCTAAAGGGACGGGTTGAGCTACCCCGGATGTTGATTGAAAACGTTCAGGTTGCGTTGGGATCTGTTCAGGATCGTTTAATGTCTTGGATGACTTGATCGAGCACTTGAAGAAACTTTGACCGGTCCTTGTTCTGAAACGGGGCCGGCCCACCCGTAATCTCCCCCGCCCCGCGGAGAACATGCAGAAGGTCACGCATCGCGAGAATGCTTCCAATG
>DATMXF010000019.1:0-9752 GCA_035561835.1 Patescibacteria group bacterium | reverse complement strand
TCCGCAACGCCGATGGCGCGGCGCGAAGCGTCCGCGCCATCGGCGGGCATAACCGGCGCGGCGAAGCCGTGTCCGAGTTGATGTCCTGGTTATCAGCCGATGAAGGCAAATCTAAACAAATGGTCGCTGTCCCTATTTTCCCCAGTATACTCGGGGTCGAAAGCCGAGAGACCACAAGCCATAGCGTTAACTGGTGTCAAGTACATACCCCTATTCCCTTAATCAAGCAGGTGCCAGTCAGGAACCAGCAGTCACATCTTTTTTGCGCGTTAAACGCGGCCAATCACTTCGCTTTGTAGCCAGCCGTTACCTCCTTCTTATGCGCTGCGAAGGCGGCGAGGACTTCTCCCTTCTCACGCGCAGGAACTTTGGCGAAGTCAAGGCTGCGCCCCAGTTCGGCCGCCACCTCGTCGAATTCTTCTGGCGAGATCTTGAGGCCGCGATGCGCCTCCTCAAGGCCCAAATGAGTTTTACCAGGCTTTGTTGGCGAGAATTTAAATGGCCCGCCCGTGACCTCGCAGACCCACAGGGTTCGCATGAACTTGAGGCCCGGCAACCTGTCCAGGTTCTTCGTGTGCCATTCCCTGAGGGCTGGGTTCTGCGAAGTCTTTCCCACGATCGGGTTCTGCACAACCGCGTCGCTAAAGTGGTCAACTACCGCGGCGATGGCGAAGACGCCGCCGAGGCGTTCGTAAAGGCTTTTCTCTGCCACCTTTGCTTTGTCAGGCTTCGCTTGTGCCTTTGCTCGATCTTGAGCGAAGGCTACAGGCGCAGCGGCAAGGCTGAGTGCGACAAGCAGCGATACTACGAACCTGCTCTTCATAACGATAACCTCCTTCATAGTGACGTGACGCGATCTGGGGCTGCGTCACAGCGCCCGAAAAGGAACGAACAGGGACCAGCTTATCCCCCATGTGACAGCGTGCGCCATGAGCCGGTTCAGTAATTGAATCGTGCTTACGCATACTTTGAGACGCCGAACACGGGGCTGAGCCGCCGCGAAGCGGTCGGTTTCGTGCCCCTGGTTCTCCCGGAGCGGAGCGGAGGGAAGGGGCACCGGCTCAGCCCCGTGTTCTCCATGAGCGAAGCGCAGGGAGAACCAGTTATTAGATGGACGGATAAGTACAGCACAGATTCTTATACACGGTCAAGACGAAATAAGAACTTGACGTAAACTATAAGGGTTCATTATAAACAGCAATGCCTAATAGGCAATGCCCGGAATATCCAATTTGAAACGCCTCATATGCGGGCCGCGGATCGGTCACGGTTGAGGCGCTGAAAGCTGACCGCTGAGAGCTGAATCATGAAGATCGACGTTGTTATCAAGGTGGGCGGGAGCCTTGGCCGGTGGAACGGTCTGGGGAAGCTGCTCGATTCCATCGCGCGGTGGAAAGGCGCCAGTAAGATATTGGTGATTCCGGGTGGCGGGGTATTTGCCGATCTGGTGCGAGCAGAGTATCGGCGACTACGGCTTTCTGAGAACGCCGCACACCGGATGGCTATCCTGGCGATGGATCAGTATGGTCTTGAGCTTTGTGACCTCGCCTCACAGGCTGCGCCCGCCTCCAGCCTGAACCAGGTCATGGAGGTGATCCGAAGCGGCCGGCTTCCGGTCTATCTCCCCTCACGATCCCTCGCTCGTCATGATCCCTTCACGCATTCCTGGGGTGTTACCTCGGATTCGATCGCCGCCTATGTTGCCGGACGTGTCGGGGCGAAGGCTCTGCTGCTGCTGAAGTCTGTGGATGGGATCTTTGCGCGAGACCCGAAGGTTGATCCGTCTGCCGCGCTGCTTGCACGCGTCGCGCGCTCACGCCTTCCGCGTGACGGCTGCGTAGATCGTGAGTTTGCCAGATGGCTGAACGGAATCGACTGCTGCTGGATCATCAACGGGACGCGCCCGGCTCGCGTTAAGAAGTGGCTGGAGTCCGGGAAGACGGTGGGAACGTGTGTGATTACGCGGGGTGCGAGGCGAAAGAAACAGGATTGAGGGTAGAGGGGAGTCTAGGGGGTCGGGAGTAGCTTCCTTCCTGTGCTCTTTTCTTTCTCTTCCTCCCACACCCTACACCCTAAACCCTTTACCCTGTTTTTGAGGCGTTCCACCAACGTCGTGGAAATAGAGCCGCTTCGCCGTCCTCCCTCACAGGCCGCGGTTCGTACACCGACAATGTCGGCGCCGAGCGCCAGGGCTTTAGAAAGATCCGCCTGCTGCAAGGAGCCCGCCAGGGCACAGAAGAGTCCCCGATCGTGGCACTGCTGAATGAAGCGAGTGATGGTCTCCTCCGGAAGGCACTGGAAGAGCGTACGTCCGTCTTTGATGGCGGTATCGATGAGGCACCCTTCGACAAAAGGCGCGGCGGCATCGGGAAGCTCAAGTGGATCGAGCGAACCAACGAGGGCGGCATCGGCGTAGGCGCAGGCTACCAGACCCACGGTGCCGTTCGCCATCCGTAACGCGCCACTGACGGCATCGAGCAGGCTGGCCGCCTCCGCTCCTGTCCTGGCTCCCAGCAGTCCCACCTTGACGAGTCGAACACCGCAGGTGGCCGCCCCCAGGCCGGCAAGCGCCACGGTCCCCGGAAGATTCGGGACGTCACCGATCGATGCGCTGACAGGGGTCGCACCCCGGACAGTTCTCACGATCGCCGCAATGGTCTCCGGTCGCCCGGCGCCAAGCGATCCCTCGGCCGGGTTCTTAACATCGATGATATCGGCTCCGCCGGCCAACGCGGCCGTCGCCTCTTGCTCGTCTCGCACACTGATCATAAGCTTCATCGCGCTTCTCTCTCACGGCTATTGTGTTTACGCAACCCGTTGTCTTGTATCGGAAAGCGCCAGAGAGTGTCAAGCAAGAAATGCATGAAAAACGCTGCTGGACTTGACAGAGGTACGGCCCTCGTGATACATATTCCCATATGAAGACTACCATAGAGGTTACTGATACGCTTCTTCGTGATGCCAGGCAATTGGCTGCCAACGAAGGCACCACATTGCGGGCCCTCGTTGAAGAGGGGTTGCGCCGGATTCTCGCTGAGCGGGAACAAGGTGGCAGGTTTCATCTCCGAAAAGCCACTTTCAAGGGTAGCGGACTTCAGCCCGGCCTAACCACGGCCTCATGGGATCGCATCCGCGAGATGATCTATGAAGGGCACGGCGGGTGATCGCCGTTGACACGAATCTTCTAGTCTATGCCCATCGGGAAGACTCCCCATGGCACACAGCCGCCTACGCGCGGATCGCCGAGCTGGCGGAGAGTCGAGCGCCTTGGGCAATTCCATGGCCCTGCCTTCATGAGTTTCTGGCCATCGTGACCCATCCTACGATCTACGCTCCTGCAACCCCCCTTGCTATCGCTCTCGATCAGGTCGATGCCTGGCTGGAGTCGCCGAGCCTCACACTCCTTACCGAGATGAGCGAGTACTGGATCCAACTGCGTCACGCCATCCAGAAAGGACAGGTCGTCGGTCCGCAGGTGCATGATGCGCACATTGCCGCCCTCTGTCACCTGCATGGTGTGCGTGAGTTGTGGACTGCTGATCGCCATTTTGGGCGGTTTCCGGATCTGCCAGTGCGCAATCCACTCGTCGAGTGACAGCGGCGTCATCGGAAATCGGGGTCTGTTCCCTACACCTTGTGCTCACCCCCGCCTGCGTTGGGGACGGACATGGGAACAGCGGGCTCTTCACCGACTCGGGGGTTAGAGACCATGCGCCTGCACTGGTTTCTGTTGACCCATTTTTGCTTGCCGCCATTATCTCTCTCCGCTATAGTGGCACCGTTCAATAATGCAGCTATCAGCCATCAGCTCTCAGCGGTCAGTCAGAACTGCACCAACAGTCTTGCGGGAGTTCAGCCAGAAAGACTGGATTCCGGGTCAAGCCCGGAATGACAATCAGAGTCAAGCGGTTTCTGGGACACTACTTTAGCTGAAAGCTGAACGCTGATAGCTAATCGCTGGGGTTACCATGGCATACGAGGATCTGCGGGCTTTTATTGCGGCGCTGGAGCAGCGGGGACTGCTGAAGCGGATCAAGACCGAGGTCGATCCGATTCTGGAGATCACCGAAATCACCGACCGGGTCAGCAAGCGGCTCGGACCGGCGCTGCTCTTTGAGCGCGTCAAGGGCTCGTCCATGCCGCTCCTGATCAACGCCTTCGGTTCCGAGGCGCATCTCTGCCTGGCGCTACAGCGCGCCTCGCTGGACGAACTGGCCGAGGAACTGGACGGTATCCTCGAGTTCAAGAGTCCGGAAGGATGGTTCGAGAAGCTCCGGATGTTGCCGAAGCTCACGGAGATGGCGAGTTACCTGCCCAAACGGGTGAAGGATGGCCCGTGCAAGGAAGTGCGTATCACGAACGAGCCCTCTTTCGACCTGTTGCCGACCCTCAAATGCTGGCCGCTCGACGGCGGCCGGTTCGTGACGTTCCCTCTGGTCTTCACTAAAGACCCGGAGACGGGTACGCGCAATTGCGGCATGTATCGAATGCAGATCTTCGACGAACGGACAGCCGGGATGCATTGGCACATCCACCACGGCGGGGCCAGGCACTACGAGAAAAACCGGCGGCTGGGACGCCGCACCGAGGTCGCTGTGGCCATTGGACCCGATCCGGCCACCACCCTGTCGGCTATCATTCCGGCTCCAGACGGGATCGACGAGATGCTGATCGCAGGCTTTCTGCGGAAGCGGTCTGTCGAGCTCACCCAGTGTGAGACCGTCGACCTGGAGGTTCCGGCCAACGCCGAAATCGTCCTGGAAGGATACGTCGAGCCCGATGAACTGCGCCTGGAAGGGCCGTTTGGCGATCACACCGGCTTTTACTCCCTCCCCGACTATTACCCCGTCTTTCACCTGACGGCCATCACCCATCGCCGGGATCCGATCTACCAAACCACTATCGTCGGCCGCCCGCCCATGGAGGACTGTCACATGGGTACGGCCGTGGAACGGATGTCCCGCCCACTCCTGAGAAAACAGTTGCCCGAGATCGTGGACTTCCACATGCCGTTCGCCGGGGTCTTTCATAACCTCGTCATTGTGAGTATCGACAAAGCCTACCCGGGCCACGCGCGCAAGATCATGCACGCGATCTGGGGCCTCGGCCAAGCCATGTTCTCGAAGGTGATCGTCGTCGTGGACAAGGATGTGAACGTGCGCGATCCGGCCGAAGTGGTCTGGAAGGTCCTGAACCACATCGACCCGGAGCGCGACATCGAGTTTGTGATGGGTCCGGTCGAAACCCTGGATCACGCCAGTCGGCTGCCGAAGTATGGCTCAAAGATGGGGATCGACGGAACGCGCAAGTGGAAGGAAGAGGGATTCACGCGCGAATGGCCGGAAGAACAGGTCATGGATCACGAGACCAGGACCCTCGTAGACCAACGCTGGAAAGAGTATGGGTTGGGTTGATGGTGAGCTATCAGCGTTCGGCTTTCAGTTTGCTGACGGCTGATAGCTGATCGCTGAACGCTTACTATGGAGGTATCGGATATGAGCACTCTGTTACGACGAGCACGGTTCATTCTCTTGCTGATCGGCACACTACTGGTCGCCCAAGCGGCCCACGCTGCGCCTGTTCCGGACTTTACGCTTCCGCTCCTGGATGGAAAGTCCATCGCATTGAAGGACTTTCGCGGCAAGCCGGTCCTGATCAATTTCTTTCACTCCAAATGACCACACTGTCAACGGGAGGCTCCCGTTCTGGCAAAGATCTACCAGCAATACAAGAGCAAGGGCCTCGTGATACTGGGCGTGAACACCGCCTGGGATAACGAGGCCGACGCGCGGAGGTTTGTTGAAACGTACAAGGTTCCTTATCCCGTAGGACGCGACAGCACCGGTGACATCGCCAGACTGTATAAAATCGAAGGCACGCCGACCACCTTCCTGATCAATAGAGATGGGAGCTTATATGGACGCTCGGTCGGGGCCATGACAGAGGAGGAGTTTCAGAAATCGATCGATGCCCTCCTCAATCAGAAAGGAAAGCAATAGGCGATCCGGAGAAGGAGATATCACATGGGCAAGTTGATGACGGCGATGATGACGGGATTCGCGGTGGTGTTCGTCGCGGGGCTCTCTGTCGGCTGGGCGCAGCAGGCCACGGTCACGCTCGTATCGCCGAAGGATGGGGAAGCCATAGGTCCCAACATGTTGATACAGTGGGAGTTCAAGCCGGCGGGGGATGTCAACCACATCCATCTCTACCTGGACGGGGCCAACCCTGGGCCACCGTTTGGGACAGCGATGGAAATCAGGGGCCTCCCAAACGGAGCGCACATTGTCAGGATCGTCGCTGCGAATACGCGCCACCAAGAGGTCGGACCTGAGGTCAGCGCGAAGGTGACGGTACATGGCGCGGCGGCGACCACCCTGCGGAAATAGGGACAGCGACTATTTATAATGAGAACATTGTAAGAACGCCTAACGTACAAATCGGTCACTATGCTTTTTGCGGTCGGCTGGTTTTTATGTTAGATGGAGGCACATAATCTCGAATTGCAGGTTGGGCCGGGATCTCATAGACGCAATGCTGCTGAGAACTGAGGAGATCGGACCGGACATTTCTACAGATCAATCCGGATAGCCCTCAAAGTGACATTCTACCACTCTGACCATAGCGTGATGTGGCCGACATATTATTCGTGGCACATAATTATCCTTTGACATCGTCTCATAGCGTGGTATTTGTGTAGTACGTCACTCACGATACAAGACACACCTCGCGTAAACGGATCGCCCAGCTCCTTGCGGACGCCGCGATCTCCACAGTCAACCTTGCCGAGGTGACGGTGCGCGTCGAGACCAACCCACTCCACAGGAGGAACACTCATGGCCGTTACGGTCAAAATTGAAGGCAGGCAGCTCATTATTACGGCAGACCTTGAAACGCCTACCCCAAGCGCAAGTGGAAAGACTCTCGTCGTCGCCAGCACACGCGGGAATATGAAGACGGATGTGCTGGTAGAAGGCAAGCCTGTGACCATCGGGCTGAATGCTTACATCGCAAAGTAACTGTCACCCGCGTCAGCCCCACCCGCCCCGCGCTCAGGGCCGTCTCAGGTCATCTTTCTGCATATTCCGATCACATCCGCCACCCATTTTTCGGCGCGTAAGCCGTCCCGGCGCTGGCACAGGTACTCCTGGACGCTGATACCTTCGTTCGGTTCAAGGCGTGCGAGATCTCGGCTGCTCCGCCCGGGCGATATGGTAGCTCAGGGTCTTCAGGAGGGCTGACAGGTCGACGTTCTGGACCTTCACCGAATCGGGGGCTGTCAGTTGGGCGGGAGCGAAATTCAAGACCGCAATGACCCCACCCTTCACCAGCGCGTCGAGGACAGCCTGGGCGCCAGGGGCGGGAACAGCTAAGATCCCGATCTTAATCTTCCGCTTGCGGACAACCGAGGAGATCGTCCCGGTATCCATCACCTGCAACCCGTCAATCCGTCGACCGATCTTGGCCGGGTCCCGGTCAAATACAACAGAGATCTTAAATCCTTTCTCCTGGAATCCCCGATAGGCAATCAACGCAGAGCCTAGATTCCCTAACCCGACCAGGGCCACCTCCCACGCCCGCTTAAGGCCGAGAATCTCCTCCAGGCTATGCCGAAGGGGGGTCACGTAATACCCCAGACCCCTGATGCCAAACTGGCCGAAGTAGGCCAGGTCCTTTCGCACCTGGGCGGAATTCAGGCCGAAACGATCGGCCAACTGCTTGGACGAGACGCTCATCGTCCCTTCATTCTCCAACTCTTCCACACAGCGCAGATAGATCGAAAGCCGGGTGACGGTCTTCTCGGGAATCTTGATCGCTTTCATAGATAGAGACCCTCTCATCCTGTAATAGCTGAGACCGACTGTCGCGCCAGATCGAGCAACCTCGACGGGAACAGGCCAAGGTGAAGGGTTCCCAGCACAGACACCACTACGGCCAGAACGGCCGCTGCAGATGCCGGGACCAGCGGTGCCTGTCCTCGACTCTGATCGGGGAGCGGGGAGGCTGCTTCACTCATATACATGATGACGATAACGCGGAGATAAAAGTAGACCGAGACCACGCTGTTCAGGACACCGATCACTGCCAGGCCCGGATAGTCGCCTTCAAGGGCGGCGCTGAAGATATACAGTTTACCCATGAAACCGGCTGTCGGAGGGATCCCGGCCAGCGAGAACATGAAGACAGCCATGCAGGCGGCCAGGACCGGCCGCTGCCATCCAAGACCGGCGTAGTCGGTCAGCAACAGCCGCTCTCGCTCATGACCTTGCAATGCGATGATGACCGCGAAGACACCAAGGTTCATCAGGGCATAGGCAACCAGGTAGAAGAGGATGCCGGCAACTCCGGATGACCCGCCGGCGACCAACGCAACCAACAGATACCCGGCATGCGCGATCGAGCTATAGGCAAGCATCCGTTTCATGTTGCCCTGAACCAAGGCCACCAGATTACCTACGGTCATGGTGAGGACCGCCAGAACCCAGATCGCAACCGACCAACGCACGTGAAGGGCAGGCAATGCCAGAAGAAATACTCGCAGGAAGGCGGCAAAGGCGGCGGCCTTGGTCCCGGCGATCATAAACGCTGTCACCGAGGTGGGCGCCCCCTCATATACGTCGGGGGCCCACATATGGAACGGGACAGAGGCGATCTTGAAGCCGAACCCCACCAGCAGCAACCCTCCCCCGATCAAGAACAGGGGCGCGGGGGGATGCCCATCAGCCAGAAAGGCCGCAATCTGTCTGAGGACGGTCGTGCCGGTCGCCCCATAAATCAGGGCAATGCCATAGAGGAAAAAGCCGCTGGCAAAGGCCCCGAGCAGGAGGTACTTCAGCGCCGACTCGTTCGAGCGAAGCTCTGTCTTCCAGAACCCGGCGAGCGTGTACAGGCCGAGCGAGAAGGTTTCAAGCCCCAGGAAAATCACGATCAAGTCGCCCCCTGCAGCCATGAGCATCATCCCCAATACCGAGAAGAGCACCAGGCTGTAATACTCTCCCTGGTCGGCGACGGCAGTGTCGAGATAGCCCATCGACAGCAGGACGGTCAATATGCCGATCAGGCCGAGCATGAGATAAAAGAAGAGTGAAAATCGGTCTAATACGACCGCGTCATGAAGGCCGTAGCGAACCATTCCCTGATCCGGGTCGAGGACAGGCCCCCATGAACCGATCGACAGCAGGATCGACGCCGCGAGCGCTATCAGGCTCAGGATGGCGATGAGGTGTTTCCGCCCTGGCGGGAGAAAGAGCTCTGTCACCAACGCCGTAAGACCTCCAAGGGCGACTGGTAAGAGCGGCGCAAAGGGAGCCCAGTCGATCTGAGGCAGCACAAGCTCCATCAATTCGCGCTCCGCGCCTCAAAAACAGGGTATAGGGGGTAAGGGGTAGCGTATCGGATAACATACGGGGAGACCTGTCGGGCTCCGCCACCCGACACCCTCCACCCTGCACCCCGCTTTTCGCACTCTGTACTTCGCACATCGCAGAGGAGCTGCGCAACCGACGCATCCATCCTTCTGAGAAGGGGATTTGGATGCAGGCCGATCCACAGAATGAGCAGGATGATCGGAATCAGCATCGCCATCTCACGACCGCTGATATCATCGAGCGTGAGATTCTCAGCCCGTCGGCTTTGCCCCCACATCACGCGTTGCCACATCCAGAGCATATAGACCGCCGCCAGAATGATACCAAGGGTCGCGAGTACCGCAAATCCTTTGTGGACGCGAAATGTTCCCGCCAGGATCAGGA
>DATMXF010000018.1:0-18031 GCA_035561835.1 Patescibacteria group bacterium | reverse complement strand
GGCTGAAGAGCTGACCTTGACGGTCTTGAGATGGATATCGTGCTTCGCGCACCCCGCCATAAAGATCACGCCCAGTACCACACCGATGAAAACGGGCACCCTTCCGGTCATTTCTTACTCCTCATATCTCCCGTGGTCACGCCTGGGCGTCAGGTATTCATCTACTTCTTCACAATCAGCTCACAGGCACTCAGCGTTTCTTACGTGCAGATTCTACCAAGTGAACTACCCCGCAGCAAGCCGCGGGGTAGTTCACCGACTCTGGATTCTCGCTTGTGCGGGAATGATGGGATGAGCAGCAACTTTGACGTTACCCCAGGCCAAGCGCCTGCGCCGCTGGGGGAGGAGATCAGAGCGGACTGGTTTCTGCTGACGGTTCTGCGTGACGCCGACTTGTGAAGTCCGGCGGAAGCGGGGCTTCGAACTCCACCCGCTCATCGGTCCTCGGGTGGAGCAAACCCAACCTCCAGGCATGCAGGAGTTGGTCTAGGCCATGTGTGGCAAACCGCAGACGTGGCCTGGTTCTAGCATGAGATCATGGTATGATGTCTGCGATCAGCAGACAACAGCCTGAGAGGCATAAGGCTGGCCGACCATCCAAACAAGCATATTCGTGATACTCTAAAGCATGCGAAAGATGGGGGCTGGACGATTCGGAAGTCCGGACCGCCCGCTCAAGCATGGGGCGTTATCTATTGCGCATTCTACCATCGGGCCTGTTGGATGGCCGTGTATTCGACACCGAAGCATCCAGAGAATCATGCACGGGACATTCGCAAGACAGTTGACCGATGCCCCGGTGAGTAATCGGAGAAGGTACATATGACCAAGTATTGCTTCAGCGTGATCGTGACGATGCCTCCAATGAGCCATGATCAGATCCTCGATGCCACGGATGCGCTCGGCGACGCAGGGTGCACCGACGCGTCAATTCGCGGCCATACTGAAGGGATGGAACTCCTCTTTACCCGGTCGGCCGAATCGCTCCAAGCCGCTATCTCCTCGGCGATTGCCGATGTCGAAAGGGCTGGCTATCGTGTGGCACGTGTGGCAATGGAGCGCGAGGCTATTCCGGTGTAGCAGGCCGCGTAACGGCCAAAGTTTGGGTGTGACCCCCGCCTGACCGAAGCGTCCGCGCCATTGCCCCGGTTGAACCGCGCGAACGCTTGTCGAATTCCTAGGCCACTGCACGGTCGGCAAGCGCTGGGGATCGTTTGCCTGATCACCTCACCCCGCCTACAAACCATAATAGCGGATTCGACCTGTCCGTGTCACAGCGTTCATAAAGGGATTTCAAGCAGGGTAACGTTTTGGGTGAGCGGCGTCCGCGTCCGCCTCAACTCAATTGGTTTAGGCGCCTTGACTCCCAACTCTAAGGTGAGCCGCTGCAGACGGCCGCAAACGCGCGCCGCCTGTCTCCTGAAACGGCTAGGCTGCTCAGCAGTTGTCGGGTTACGCTGCGCTAACCCGACCTACGGCTTGCTGCTGAGCACTAGATTGGCCGAAATATCGAACAGTTAGCTGAACGTGTCAAGAAATTTATAGTCGCCAAACATCGCCGGTGAGAGGAGATCAGAACGGGGTGGGGTCCGTCGACGGTTCTGTGTGAAGCCAATTTGTGAAGTCCGGCGGCAGTGGAGCTTCGAACTCCATCCACGCTTCGGTCCTCGGGTGGAACAGGCCGAGTTTCCAGGCATGCAGCAGGTGCCGCTCCGCCCTCAGGCTGACCGCTGATTGTTGACCGCTGATTGCTGCCTTTCTTTCCCTCCGTCCCCCATATACCTTATCGCCCACTACCGGGTGGCCGATCGCGGACAGGTGGACCCGGATCTGGTGGGTTCGGCCGGTGTGCGGCTGAAGCTCGAGCAGCGTCAGGCCGCCGAGTCGCCTTACTACCCGGTAGTTGGTCACCGCCTCCCGGCCTTTGCGTGTTCCAATGGCCATCCGCTTCCGGTCCCGTTCATGACGGCCGATATCAGCCGCGATTTGACCCTCAGGCTGCTTGACCTCACCATGCACCAGCGCGATGTAGGTCTTCTTCACCCGACGTCCTTTGAATTGTGTGGCCAGTGAGGCCATGGCCGTGTCGGTCTTGGCCACAACCATCACCCCGGATGTCTCTTTGTCGAGGCGGTGCACGATCCCTGGCCGCCGCTCCTCGCCGATCCCGGGTAAATCCGGACAGTGATACAGGATGGCGTGGACCAGCGTCCCGGCCTGATGCCCGGGGGCCGGGTGCACGACCAGGCCAGCAGGCTTATTCAGAACCAGCATGTCGGTATCTTCGTACAGGATGTCGAGGGGAATCGGTTCGGGCGTGAGGGCGGACGGCTGTGGCGGAGGGATCGAGAGGCTGATCTGCTGGCCGGGGTGGGCTGTGGCGCTCGCCTTCGGGTGGCGACCATCGACCAGCACCCGGCCGGCTTTGATGAGGCGCTGGATCTGGGATCGTGGAAGCCCTGTCGCGGTGGAGAGGTAGCGATCCAGGCGCAGGCCGCCGGCCGCGGCATCGGCTATGAGTTCGCGGACCTCATCACCGCTCATGAGACCGGCCCCTGATGACGCCCTCGACGTTCATCAAGGATCATCGTGAGCATCATCAGCGATACGCCGACGGTGATGCCGGAGTCTGCGACATTGAACGCGGGCCAGTGGTACTGGTAGTAGTGGACATCAATGAAGTCGATGACCATGCCGATTCTCAACCGATCCAGCAGGTTGCCGACAGCGCCCCCCAGGATCAGGCTCAACCCAAGCGAGGCAAGCGGATGGTCGTCAAGCCTGCGATGTCGATAGTACAGGATGAACCCGATGGCCAGGAGAGAGATGCCGATGAAGAACGGGTTACGAATCCCTGCAGCCTGGGCGGCAAGGAGGCCGAATGCCGCGCCGGGATTGAGGACATGGACGATCGCGAAGAAATCAGAGATAAGAGGAATGCTGTGGCCCAGGGGTATCGTCGCCTGGATCAACAGCTTTGAGACCTGATCGAGGAGGATAACGGTAAGCGCGACAACATAGAACCTCATGGATTAGTACGAAGCGCGGAGAGCGAAGTGCGAAGCACCTGAATCCTTTGTCATTTACCCCAACCCCTATACCCTATACCCTGTCTTTATACCCTAGCTCGCCGAGGACACCGGCGCAGCGGGCGCAGACATCCGGATACGGGATAGACCGGCCCACGCTTTCGCTATAGGTCCAACAGCGGGCACACTTTTGACCTTCTGCTCGCCTTACCCGCACCTCAACCTTTTTTCCGTCCGCCTCCGTCTCGGCCAGACTCCCCACGCTCACGGCGGAAACGATGAACAGTGTCGGCAGATCGGCTTCGTACCGGGTGAAGATCGGTAGTAAGGCAGGCTCGACGAGGAGGTCAACTCGCGCCTCCAGCGATGTCCCGATCAGCTTGGCTTTACGAGCGGATTCGAGGGCTTTCAACACCTCGTCCCGAACCGACAGCAAGACGTCCCAGCGGGCTTCAAGAGCCTCGTCCAGCAGATCGGACCGGACGGTCGGGAATTCCGTGAGATGCACGCTCTCCGCCTCGCCGCCCTGCTTGGGCATCACCTGCCAGACCTCATCGGCGGTAAAGGAGAGGACCGGCGCCATAAGTCTGACGAGCGCGTCAAGGATCTGATACATCGAGGTTTGGGCCGCGCGCCGGGCGCGGGAGCGTGGGGCGGAGGTGTAGACCCGGTCCTTCAGGATATCCAGATACATGGCCGACAGGTCTACGGCGCAGAAGTTATGCAGGCCATGGTAGAGAAGGTGAAACTCGTACGTCTCATAGGCTTGGCGCAATCGTTCGACAAGCCGCCCCAGCCGGTGCAGGATGAACCGATCGATTTCATCGAGTTCGTTGAACGGCAGCGCATCGCGAGCAGGCTGGAAGTCGGACAGGTTGCCGAGCAGATAGCGACAGGTGTTCCGGATGCGCCGGTACCCTTCCGCCAGCCGTTTCAGGATCTCCTCGGAGATTCGGATGTCGTCGCGGTAGTCCTCGGCCGCCACCCAGAGACGAAGAATCTCGGCGCCGTACCGGTCAATCACCTCCTGAGGGGCGACGACGTTGCCGAGCGACTTGGACATCTTCTTGCCTTCGCCGTCCACCACGAAGCCGTGGGTCAGGACCGCCCGATAGGGCGCACGTCCCCTGGTCCCGACTGCGGTGAGCAGCGAGCTGTGGAACCACCCCCGATGCTGATCGCTCCCTTCGAGGTACATGTCGGCGGGCCACTGCTGGTCGGACCTGGTCTCGAGGACGGCCGCGTGGCTCACGCCGGAATCGAACCAGACATCCAGGATATCGCGCTCCTTGTCGAAATCGGTCCCCTTGCAGTTGGGACACGCGGTCCCGGACGGAAGCAGATCCGCCGCCGTATTCGTATACCAGAGGTCGGCCCCCGTCCGTTCGATCATGGTCGCAACATGTTCGGCAATCCGCCGGTCCGCCAGGATGTGGCCGCAATGCGCGCAGTAGAAGGCAACGATCGGGACCCCCCAGGCCCGTTGCCGCGAGATGCACCAGTCGGAGCGGTAGGCGATCATATTACTGATCCTATCCTCACCCCAGGAGGGAATCCATCGGACCTGCTTGATCTCCGCCAGGGCCTTGGCGCGCAGTCCGGTCTGTCCGCCGCCTTCATCAGGGAGGACGGCTGCGTCCATAGAAACGAACCACTGCTCCGTCGCCCGGAAGATCGTCGGGTGTTTGCACCGCCAGCAATGGGGATAGGAGTGTCCGATTTGTACCTCCGACAGCAGCAGACCTCGGCGCTGAAGCTCGGCAATGATCGTGCTGTTGGCCTTCCAGACACTCAGGCCGCCGACAAGCGGCAGATCCGCGACGAACCGTCCGGCAGCATCGACAGGGTTATAGATATCGAGGCCGTATCGGAGACCGGTCTCATAATCTTCGACGCCGTGCCCCGGCGCCGTGTGTACGCACCCTGTCCCCTGATCCATCGTGACATAGTCGGCCAACACCACCTTCGAGGGTCGTTCGATCCATGGATGCCTCGCCGTCAGCCCTTCCAGTGTACGGCCCGGCACTTCCTCGACGACCCGGCTCGCTTTCACCCCTGCCGCGGCAAGCGTCGTCTCCAGCCGATCTTTGGCGATGATAAAGCACTCATCGGCCGATTCGACGATCGCGTAGGATGCGTCCGGATGTACGGCGATCGCCAGGTTCGCCGGCAGTGTCCATGGTGTCGTCGTCCAGATCACCACGAACGATTGTTTGCCCTGCAAGGCCGGCAGACGTTCCGCGGCATCCGCGTTGAGCGGAAACTTGACGTAGACGGACGGCGATGTATGATCGGCATACTCGACCTCGGCCTCGGCCAGGGCCGTCCGACATGAGGCGCACCAGTGGACCGGCTTCTTGCCTTTGTACGCTGCTCCCGCTCCGAATAACCTTCCCAGCTCACGGACAATCGTCGCCTCGTACATGTAATCCATGGTGAGATACGGGACCGACCAGTTGCCGAGTACCCCGAGGCGTCTGAACTCTTCCCGCTGAATGTCGACGAATCTGGCGGCGTATTCTCGGCAGAGTTGTCGCTTTTCGACCAGCGACACCTCTGTCTTTTTGCTGCCCAGGTTTTTATCGACCTGGTGTTCGATCGGAAGCCCGTGGCAATCCCATCCCGGGACGTAGGTCGCGTTATAGCCGAACATCGACTTGGACTTGACCACGAAGTCTTTCAAGATCTTATTGAGCGCATGACCGATATGAATATGGCCATTCGCATACGGGGGGCCGTCATGGAGAATCCAGACCTGTCGATCAGCCCGGACCTCGCGGAGCCGATCATAGAGACCCGAGGCGTCCCACCGCGTCAGGATGGACGGCTCGAGCACCGGGAGATCCGCCTTCATCGGAAAGGCGGTGCTTGGCAGGTTCAGTGTCTCTTTATAGTTCATCCCGCAATTCCAGGGTAAAGGGTTTAGGGTCTAGGGTACAGGACGCAGAAGATAAACTACACCCTATACCCTAGACCCTCTACCCTGTACTTTTAGCAGCGACAGCGAGACCTGTCAAGGCTTCATACCCGCTCAATACAGATAGCGATGCTTCTGAATGTTAAGCAGGAAGCCGACGGCCAGCATATTCATCAGCATGGACGAGCCCCCGTAGGACAGCAGCGGGAGCGGAATGCCGACCACCGGCATGATGCCGGTCACCATCCCGACATTGATGACTACCTGCCACGCCATCATACACACGATGCCGAAGCTCGTGACCATGGTGAACAGGTCATGGGCATCCTTAGCGAGGCGCAGGCCCCTTGAAAGAAGGTAGGCATAGACCAGCAGCAGGCCCAGAGAGCCGATGAAGCCCCATTGCTCCGCAAGGCCGGCGAAGATAAAGTCGGTGTGATTCTCCGGCAGAAAGTTGAGCTGGCTCTGCGTAGCCGCCATCCATCCCTTTCCGATCAATCCGCCTGAGCCGACGGCGATCTTCGATTGGGCGACATGATAACCTGCACCCATGGGATCCATGTCAGGATAGATAAATACGAGCACTCGATTCTTCTGGTAGTCATGCAGAAAGTGCCAGAGCACCGGGGCAACGGCAGCTCCGGCTGCGCCGAGCAGAACGAGGTAACGAATCTTCAGCCCCATCACCACCAGGATGCTGGTGGAGATTAAGAGCAGCATGATAGCGGTGCCAAGATCGGGCTGCCGCAGGACAAAGGCCATCGGCACAAGGGTCAGGATGATCGGCAGGATGAAGATCCGAGGCGTATGCAACCCGTCCTTGTGGTCTTCAAAGTAGCGAGCCAGCAGGATGATAAGTGACAGCTTCATGAACTCCGAGGGCTGGAACGCGAACGATCCGATGCTGAGCCATCGCTGGGCGCCCATGCCGGTTCGGCCGATCAGGGCGACAAGCAGCAGAGCAACAAGGAGAAAGGCATACAGCGGATAGGCCAGGCTCCAGGTTGTCCGGTACGGGACGACGCAGAGCAGGACCATGGCGAAGACTCCCATCACTATCCAGGTCGCCTGTTTCAGATACAGCGATCTTCGGAAGAGCGAGGCGTGCATCCCGCTCGTGCTGTAAATGATCAGGACGCTCAGGGCCGCAAGCCCCACAGCCGCGGCGATAAGTCGCCAGTCGAAGGCGGGCAGGACGCGGCGAGATGTCAACATAAGGTGCGCTTCCATCAGTCGCCTTCGGTCGGTTCCGCCTCAGCAACCTGAGCCGGCCTCTGCTCTTTGGGCAACTTGAACCACGCCTCCAGGAGGCTCTTCGCAATCGGCGCAGCCACTTGACCGCCGAACCCACCGTGCTCGACCACCACGGCAATGGCGATCTGGGGATTATCTGCGGGCGCGAAGGCCACGAACCAGGCGTTGTCCCGTTGATCGCCCCTCTGCGAACCGCTCTTTTTATTCTCTACAACCTGTGCGGTCCCCGTCTTACCGGCTACCCGGAGTCCCGGAATCTTGGCGCGACCCCCCGTCCCCTCGCTGACGACCGCCTGCATCCCTTCTCTGACGATAGCCAGATTGTCCGGATCGATATTGACTTTCCGGACGAGTTCTGAGCCGTACTCCTCGATCACTTCACGGTCCAGTGTCTCAACCTTCCGCACGACCCAGGGGCGGTAGAGAGACCCCCCGTTGGCAATGGCGGAGACCATCATCACGGCCTGCATCGGCGTGACAGTGACCATCCCTTGTCCGATTCCGGCCATCACGGTGTTGCCGGGATACCATCCACCTGCCTCCGGTGGAACGGTTGGCTTGGGGGGGATGATGCCCCGTGCTTCACCGCTCAGCCCAAGCCCGGATGGGGCGCCAAGCCCCAGCTCGCGGGCAACGCGAGTGATCTCTCCGATTCCGGCTTTGAGGGCGGTGTTATAGAAGTAGATATTGCAGGAGTTGGCGATTGCCTGCCGGAGATCTAACGCCCCGTGACCGCCTTTCTTCCAGTCGTGGAAGAGATGGGAGCCAAGACTGAAGGCGCCGTCGCAGGAGAACTTGGTCTCAGGTGTGATGGATCCCTTCTCGAGGGCGGCAAGCGCGGTCACCAGCTTGAAGATGGAGCCCGGCGCGTACTGGCCCTGGAGCCCTTTATTTTGCATAGGATGATGCGGGTCACCGGTGAGCTTTCGCCACTGGTCAGGAGTCATACGCTGAGAGAACTGGTTTGGATCGTACGATGGCTGGCTGACCATCGCCAGGATTTCACCGGTAGACGGATGAACCGCGATGAGCGCGCCGCTTTTGCCCTGCAAGGCTTCCTCCGCAACCCGCTGCAGCCGGTTATCGAGCGTGAGATGCAGACTGAATCCGGACTGCGGTTCAACCTGCTGAATCAGCCGGCTGACTTTTCCGAGCGCGTCCACCTCCACCTGTTCCCCGCCGTCGACGCCCCGTATGAACGCATCGTATCGTCGCTCGACTCCGGCCTGCCCCATCGTCTCACCCGGACGAAAGTCCCGAAACTCTTTCGACTTGAGTTGCGCCTGACTCACCTCGGCAACATAGCCCAGCAGGCTAGCGGCGGACCCGCCATTCGGATACGTGCGCACCGGTCTGACTCTAAGGCTCACGCCCGGCAAATCGATCTTTTGCTCCTCGATGGCCGCAACGATTCGCTCGTCCACTCCTTTCCGCAACAGCACCGGCCCCAGTTGTGAGCCCTGTCCTTGCGAGACGCGCTGCCGTAACTCATCCGGTGAGGACTGGAGGATCTCCGCGAGTCGCCGCGTGGTGTCCTCGATATCAGGCATATCCTCCGGCGTCGCATACAGGTCGAAGGAGGCCAGATTCTCGACCATGACCTCTTCGTTTCGATCGAAGATGAGTCCTCTGGGCGCCTCGACCGGGCGCAGGCGCAGGCGATTATTGAGGGAGAGTTGGAACAGACGATCGCCTTCCAGGATCTGCAGCGCCCAGAGACGGAGCACCAGGATCAGGACGGCTGCAGAGACCAGGACGGCGGCCACCCTGATCCGTTTCTGGAAAGGGGCATAGCGGTTCGAAATCTCACGTTCCCTGCTCATCAGGTCAGGCCTTTGTTGGTGTTCAGCTTCAGCGCGCCAAGTAGTCCGGTCCCCAACATCCCGGTATAGAGCGCGCTCGGCAGCGCGGTCCACAGAAGGGCGGACGCCAGGGGGCGGGGCGCGTGAAAGAAACGAAGAAGCAGCAGGGTGATGAGTCCGGACAGTAGGCCGGCCACACAGAGCAGAGCAAATCGCCAGGCCGGCTGGGTCGTCTTCACCTGCTGACTCAATCCGCTCACCAGGAAGCCGATCAGACTCAACGCGAACGCGTTGAGACCAAGAGGAGCGCCCGAAAGCGAGTCCTGGTACAGTCCGATGAGGAAGCCGGCGGCGGCAGCCAGCTCCGGCGCTACCGAGAGACTAAGTCCGAAGAGGAGGATCAGAAACAGGTCCGGCTGAATACCGCCGATAGCCAGTCGAGGGACGATGGCGGTCTGGAGAAGGCAGGCGCCGAAAAGCGCGAGTAGAAACGTCATCATGGCAGAGGCTCCTCGCCTGCCCATGACAGGCCGCCCGAAGGCGGTCGTTTCAGAACCATCACCTCCTCCAAGCGCGAGAAATCAGCGTGAGGCTGTGCCTCAATTAATTGAAATAACGTACCGTTCGTCGGTCGGCTCGAACGTACGACCCTACCCACCGGGATACCTTTTGGAAAGATCCCGCCTATTCCCGAGGTGATAATCCGGTCGTCGACGGCCACGTCGGCCATCAACGGAAGATACTTGATCTGGATCGCGCCGCCTTGGCTCCCCGCCGCGACCCCGATGGTACGGCTTCGTTGGATCAGTACGCCGACCGCACTTTCCGGATCGGTAATGAGCTGTACCCGAGACGCCAATGCTGTGACATCTACCACCCGACCTACCAGCCCTTCACGAGTCACGACCGCCATGTGGCGCTGGATCCCCTGGTTCGCCCCCGTATCAATCAGGATCGTCCTGAACCAGTTTGTCGTGTCTTTGCCGATGACCCTGGCGACCACCGCCTCCGCGCCTACTCGGTTGCCCAATTGAAGGAGATGACCCATGCGAGCATGTTCCAAGGCCGTCTCGCGCAGTTCGCCCACCTCAGTTCGGAGTTGTCTGACCTCCTCCTTCAAAAGCTGATTGTCGCGGCGAACCCGGCGAAGATCAACGTACTCATTCCAGACCGTCGCGGTGATATCGAAGCTCTTCGTGACAACTCGCAGGAACGGGGAGATGGAGGTGAGGAGGATCTGCTTCGTAAACAGTGCGATGGAGCTGCCGCTGCGGACTTGCAGCGTCATCAGCACGAAGGCCAACAGTAGAGCGGTCGAGAGGACGAGTGTCCGTCGATATCGAAGCAGCAGTCGAGTCATGGCTGTCTGTACTGCCTATGAGGCTGTGGGGAAAAGCGAGGTCTACGCTACTCAGGCGACGCGGCTTATGAGCCTCCGAGCCTATCGCATTTACGCCTCAAGGCACACCCTTTTGAGGAGATCCAGCTCGTCCAGCGCCTTCCCTGTTCCGAGCACGACGCACGAGAGCGGATCTTCAGCCACCCGCACCTTGAGGTGGGTCTCGTGGGCAATCAGCACATCCAGGCCGTGCAGCAGGGCCCCGCCGCCGGCCATCACGATCCCCTTGTCCGCGATGTCGGCGGCCAGCTCCGGCGGCGTCCGCTCCAAGGCTGTTCGGACCGCGTCGACAATGGCATGGATCGGATCGTGGAGGGCCTCTCGGATGTCGCTGTCGCTGACGGTAATGGTCTTCGGGATGCCGCCGATCAGGTCGCGTCCTTTGATCTCAATTTTATGGGGTTCGTCGAACGGGAACGCCGAGCCGATCTGGATCTTCACTCTCTCTGCGGTCCGTTCTCCTACAAGCAGGTTATACTTCCGCTTCAGATACTGGACGATCGCGTCATCCATCTCGTCCCCGGCAATCCTGACCGACTGGGCATACACGATCCCGGCCAGGGAGATGACGGCCACCTCGGTCGTACCGCCCCCGATGTCGATGATCATGCTGCCCACGGGGTCCTGAACCGGCAAGCCGGCCCCAATAGCCGCCGCCATCGGCTCTTCCATCAGGTACACCTCGCGCGCTCCCGCCTGCTCTGCCGCATCGCGAATAGCGCGTCGCTCGACCTGGGTGATGCCGGAGGGGACGCCGATCACGATTCGGGGACGAACGAGGGTCTTCCGATTGTGGATCTTCACGATAAAATGCTTGATCATCGACTCGGTAATATCGAAGTCGGCGATAACACCGTCCTTCAACGGACGAATCGCGACAATGCTGCCGGGGGTTCGGCCGAGCATCTCTTTGGCGTCGCGTCCCACCTGCAGGACCATGTTGGTCCCCTTCTTGATTGCCACCACCGACGGTTCGCTGAGAACAATCCCCTTGCCCTTAACGTAGATGACCGTGTTGGCGGTGCCAAGGTCGATGGCCAGATCATTAGAGAACATGCCGAAAAACCAATCGAAAATCATCGATCACTCCTCATACTGACTTGCGACGCCCCCAGCGCGGGAGAACCCACACCAATAGATTTTATCTAGCATACAACCATGCGAAATACAAGTAGTATTCGGAGCACACACCGGCCCGAGGCATAAATTGGGTTGCGCCGATTGCGACAATGCGATAGCATAAAAAACAATACATTACATGGATGTGTTGGTGTTGGGAACTCGATGGAGGGCACTGTGCTAAAGCGAATCCGAGGATATACCAAGGCGTTAAGTGTAACGTTGTGGCTGGTGATCTTTGCCTTTATTGGAACGACCTTCCTCGTCTGGGGATTCCGTTCTACGTCGGGCACTGACGGGGGGGTGAACCCGATTGCTGCCGTCGAAGGCGAGCAGATCCCCTACACGGAGTATCAGCAGGCCTATCAACGTCAGTATCGGCAGTATCAGGAGAAATTGGGAGATAAGTTTGATGAAAAGATCCTCGAACAACTGAACCTGAAAGGGCAGGTCGTGGAAGGGCTGATCGGACGCCACCTGCTGCTTCATGAGGCAAGACGATTAGGCATCGTAATCAGTCCGGATGAACTTATCGCAGAGATCACCACCATACCGGCTTTCAGCGATGCAACAGGCTTTAAGCGGGACCGATATCTCCAGGCCCTTCAATCGGCGCGTCTGACGCCTGAGCGATTCGAAGAAGGCCTGCGTGAGGACCTGCTGCTTGGTAAGGTGGAGGAGTGGGTAAAGGGCGGGGTTCATCTCCTTCCGGATGAAACGTGGGAGGCCTTTCGCTTTAATCGGGCTTCCGTCAAAGCGGAGTACTTGATGTTCTCGGATCCGAAGACGCAACAGGCCGCCGTCCAGAACGTCGCCGGACTGGCGAAGGGCAACAAACCTTGGGAGGAGATCGTCAGGGCGTCCGGGCTCAAACCGGTCACCAGCGATTTCTTCTCATGGGATCGTAGCCTCCCGCACATACCGGATCAAGAGCGGTTCAAGGAGGCCGCCTTAGTATTGGAGCGCGGGGTGATCAGCCCGATCATCCAGGGCGCGAAGGCGAGCTACCTCCTGCGAGTCGTCGATCGAAAAGACCCGGATGCCGCAGAATTCGAACGCGAGAAGGCCCAATTCAGCCGCGGGCTTTTGCAAAGGAAGCGGGAGCAGGTGTTTGCCGACTGGATTCGTCAGGTGCGGGCGCGAGCCAAGGTCAAGATCGAAACAGCCAACCTCTAAGTACGGGATCGTAAGAAAGCGGATTGCACTCGATCTGTTGCGGCACAGGACGCTGACCGAAGGGCCGGCCGGCTTGTGCGCTCCCAGCGTTCACTCATCTGAGGGTGGCGCCCATGATAGAGATATTGCTGTATGTCCTCTTGGGTCTGGTTGCGGGAATCTTCAGCGGACTGATCGGAATCGGCGGGGGGATTATTATCATCCCCGCGCTGGTGTTCGTGTTTGGGTTATCACAGCATCAGGCTCAGGGGACGACGTTGGCCCTCTTGGTGCCACCCATCGGTTTGCTGGCGGCGTGGACTTACTACAGCAAAGGGTATGTCGACCTGAGAATAGCCAGTCTGATCTGCATCGGCTTCTTCGCCGGGGGATTGGTGGGCGCGAAGCTGGCGATCGGCCTGTCCAACCCGGTGTTGGAGAAGCTGTTCGGCGCCGCGTTGTTCCTGATCTCGCTCAAGATGATCTTTGCCAGATAGCGGGGCGACGCCTTAGGCGTTGCCCTGATACTCCCAAGCCTGCACCGCACCTCTTTCCTGCGCTGAAAGACCCCAGCCGCCGACCGTCCAATCCGCAGCACTCAGGTAAGATGAAAGAGCGTAATCTCCGGACTGGCATTGACGCGGACGGGGGTTCCGGTAGTCCCAAGACCGCGATTGACATACAGGTGGGACTTCCCGAGACGGTAGAGACCCTCCGGGTATGAGCTGAGCAGATGAGCAAGGCTGACACTCAGCCCGAGCGCACTCACCTTGACCTGTCCCCCATGGTAATGGCCGGACAGGGTGAGACCGATGTTGCGCACGGCGGCCTGCGGAAAGATCTCGGGACGATGAGACAGCAGTAGGGTTGGAAGCGTCGGATTCAGGCCTTCCAGTGCTCGACCAAGATCAGGCCGGCCGACGCGCAGATCATCGATGCCGGCAACGGCAATCGAGCCGCGATCGGTCTCCACAACCCGATGGGCATTGTGCAGCATCGAGATCCCTGCGCCCTCGAAGGCCGCAATAATCTGCTCAACCTCTCCATACCAATGTTCATGATTGCCAAGGACGGCGAAACTCCCATACCGGCTCTCAACCCGCGCGAGTTCCTTGATACAGGGTGGGAGATCAGCCGCCGAGTTGGAGATGAAATCCCCTGTCATCACGAACAAATCAGGCTCAAGCTGCCGAATCGCCTCGACAGACTGGCGCATCTGGGCCGGAGTCATAAAGAGGCCGGAGTGGATGTCGGAAATCTGGACCACCTTCAGCGGGCGATTAAAAGGATGGGCCGGGCTGAGCGACAGATGCACCTCCTCAATCTCCCATCCACTACTTGCGTAGGACGCTCCATAGCCCGAAATCAAGACAGGCGCCGCGGCCAGCGCACCCAGCGAGGTTTGCATAAATATCCTGCGCGAGGGATCGAGTAGTGGCGTGGAGGCTTTAGCCTGCGAGCCAACCCTGGAGCGGAACCATCTGACGCCATAGCCGCTCAGATTGGCCAGAAGCAGCAGCAGCGATGAGAACAACGATCCGAAGCTCCAGATGGCGGTCGGGTAAATCAGCGTATACAGGATCAGTGGAGATGGGTGCTCGAGGGGCGCCCATTGAGAGAGGAAGGCGACATAGATAATCAGTGTTGAAGCAAGAAACCCGGTCAGGGCGAGGCGGAGCAGTGTCTTACGCCGGGGACCCCACACGGATAGCCGCAACGCCCGATCCCCTCTCACGAAGAGATAGAGCTGAGATGCGACTAGAATCCCAAAGATGATCGACCGGAGCAGTATAAATCGCAAGAACAGGGGTATCCTCTGATGGACGTCCACACAGGAGAATGTGGACAAGCAATTGAAACCATGCTACTAGATTTCCGTATGCCGTACAAGGTTTTTTCTTCCACCTTGGTCTGGCACAGAACGATCCTGGCAGCAAACCGATAGCGACGTAGTCCCGGGATCCCATTCGGATGAGGTGTCTGTGTGGGTGCGAACGCGATAGCGATGGCCGGTGCTCGGCCGCTCGTCCGTCCGACCGTCTTTGACTGGAACCCCGCCCTCGAACTGAAGCTGGCGGAGATTGATGAGGGGACGATCGCGTATGTCGTAACCGGCGAGGGCCCCCCGCTCCTGTTGCTTCACGGCTTTGGGGGGGAGATCTGGATGTGGGAAAAACAGGTGGCGGCGCTGTCGCAACGGTATCGCTTGTATATCCCGGATCTCCTGGGGTACGGCTATTCGGATCGGCCGAAGGTTGACTACACGCCGTCATTTTTTGTCGAGACGATCAAGCAGTTCATGGACCGACTCGGCGTGAACCGTGCCGGCCTGATCGGCAACTCAATGGGTGCGGGGATCGCCTGGGCGTTCGCCCTCACTCATCCCGAGCGAGTTGACAAGCTTATCTTGATTGATGGCATCCCCCCACAGGTGGTTCCCGCGGTTCACAATCGCCCCTTGCGTTGGTTCCTTGCGATGCGGCATATCCCTCTCTTGACTTACCTGATCGTTGCGTTACGGACTCGCCGCATGGTGCGAGTGGCGCTCACGGAGGCCGTGTATCACGATCGACTGATCACCGACGCGGTGGTGGAGCGACAATACCGAATCGGCCGCATTGCAGGGACCGCCAGGGCCATAGCCTCTACGGTGCGCTACGCTGATGAGGTGGCTCGGTATGCGGGAGCGCTGGAAACCTTGCGCCAGCCGACGCTGATCATCTGGGGCGAACAGGACGAACTGTTCCCTGTGGCAATCGGTGAGCAACTCCACGCCTCAATTCGGGATTCCAAGCTGGTCGTCATCACAGACAGCGGTCATATGTCGATGTGGGAGACGCCCGACGAGACCAACCAGGCAATTCTGGAGTTCCTCGGCCGTCCCCCGGAACAGTCGCGTACCGACATCCCACCACGATGAGTCTCGCCGACTGGAGGGAGGCCGAACGCAACCGGAAGCGCCGGGAGCTTTTCGACGCACAGGACGCCATCGACGCCCAACGCGACGAGCTGATCGGGCGGATCGAGGAGCAACTGAGCCAGCGCCACACGCTCAACCCAGTGTTCACGTTTCGGTGGAGTCTGCCATGAACACGCCTGCTCCTGCCAATCTCAAGCAGCTTGCGGTCCTTCTCCGTGACGGCGAGGGCCCGGCGCTGGAGTTCAAGCGTTCCACGGGCGAGATAAAGGAAGGCATGCAGACGCTTTGTGCCTTCCTCAACGGTATCGGCGGTACGGTCATCTTCGGCATCTGGCCGGACGGCGCGGCAGGCAGTCCGCCGTATGGGGGAGAACCGTGATGACGCTACGCCAGTTCCTGGCCAAGCACGAAAGCGTTCCCGCAACGACTTCTTGGTATCTTGCGGATCTGGGGGAGGCGCGCGGCAAACAGGAGTTGTTCACGCGGCAGTCCCCACAACGCTTGAAAGTGCTGCGGGAGCACGCGCTTATCGAAAGTGCGGTCTCCTCCAACCGGATCGAGGGGGTGGAGGTGGACAAGGCGCGCATCGGTACGCTCATTTTCGGTAAGCCGCTTTTGCGGGACCGCAACGAGGAAGAAGTGCACGGGTACCGCCAAGCGCTGAAGCTCATCCACGAGAAGGGTTCGAAGCTGCCCCTGACCGAAGAGACGGTCCTCCGTTTACACCGGATGGCCCGCGGCAAAATCTGGGACGCGGGCAAATATAAGGAAAAAGACGGAGACATTATTGAGAGGCATGCGGACGGCACTTCGCGCATCCGCTTTAAGACCGTACCGGCCGCCAAGACGCCAGGTGCCATGAAAGATCTGATCGTGCTCTGGAACACCTGCATCGAGGAGCGCGCGGTGCACCCCCTCATTGCTTTGGCGGCCTTCAATCTGGATTTTCTGTGCATTCATCCGTTTCGGGACGGGAACGGCAGGACGTCTCGTCTGCTGTTCTTGCTTCAATGCTACCATCTCGGCTACGAGGCGGGACGGTACATCAGCCTGGAGCGCCTCATCGAGCAGAATAAGGATCGTTATTACGAAACCTTGGAGCAAAGCTCCGCGAAATGGCACGAAGGGAAACACAATCCTTGGCCGCATGTGAACTACCTGCTCTACATTCTCAAAACCGCCTGCATGGAATTCGAAGACCGCCTGGGTCGGCTCAAAAGTCCGCGAGGTGAGAAGACGGGGCTGGTCGTTCAGGCGATCCATCGCATGACGGACGTCTTCCGCGTCGCCGACCTGCAGAAACAATGCCCGTGGGTCAGTGTGGACATGATCCGGCGGGTGCTCAAAAATCTACGGGCGAAAGAAGCCGTGGAATGTCTGGGGCGCGGGCAAAGCGCCGCGTGGCGAAAAACGCCCAAGTGGCGGGAATTGGGTAATACCGATTGAATTGGGTAATGAATTGGGTATCGCTGGAGCGACGGGTTCGGAGGAAGGTACAGAGAAAACCGGGGAGAAAAGTTCGGAGAAAATCCTCGTGCTCCTTCGGCGGAATCCAGAGAGTTTCCACCAGGGGCATTGCAGACGCCTTGGGTCTGACCTCGCGGGCCGTGGAGAAACATCTGAGCAAACTGAAGCAGGAGGGCCGCCTCAAGCGCATCGGCCCCGCCAAGGGCGGACGGTGGGAGGTAATCCGATGACGGATCCCACGATCATCTGCCCCAAGCGCAAGGGGGAGATCAGGCTGACGGAATCGCCGGCCGCCGCGCTCAAGGACAAGCTCGGAGCCCAGAAGGCGCTCAAGTCGCTGGAGGCCGATCGCAACCGGAAGCGTCGGGAGCTCTTCGACGTGCAGGACGCCATCGACGCCCAGCGCGACGTCCGCGCGCCCGTCATCGAGAAGCAGGACATCCGCAAGATGCTCTTCAGCGGCTTCAAGAAGTACCTCTATCGCGTCCAGAAATTCGACTCGGATTCGGAGCGGCGGTTTGCGGTCGTGTTAGAGAACGACCCCGAGGTGCTCAAGTGGTTCAAGCCCGCCAAGGGGGACTTCCAGATTCACTACGCGAACGATGCCTCCTACGAGCCGGACTTCGTGGTGGAGACGAAGAAGGAGAAGTGTCTTTGCGAGCCGAAGAGCGCCGTCGAGATGGAAGATCGGGAGGTCCTGGCCAAGGCCAAAGCAGCGGCTGAGTGGTGCGGCCACGCGACGAAGCACGAGCGCAGAAACGGCGGCAAACCGTGGACGTATCTGCTGATCCCCCACGACGTGATTACGGACAACAAGACCCTCCAGGGGCTGGCCGCGTCCTACTCCTATCGTGGGTAGGTGCGGACGGGCGAATGAAGGGGAAACTAGATGGGTGGTGCGATGAACAAGGGCTTGCTACGTGTTGCTATACATGACGACATATATCTCAGGCAGTTTGTCATTCCGGG
>DATMXF010000017.1:0-2101 GCA_035561835.1 Patescibacteria group bacterium | reverse complement strand
TCTTTGTCCTGTTCACATTGATCGTGATTCGCCCGGCCCCCGCTTTTTCTCTCCTCAAACCCCCTCGGTTCGCCTTTTCCTAACTAACGGCTCTGCTGGATCCTTGTTCTACCCATCAGGGCGACGCGGGAATTTTCATATCCTGATGGATTGCCGTAGCCGACCATGGACCGTACTCCCAGTTCCAGATCGACTGGGATTGCCTGGCGAGCGGCAGGATTGTGCGTGAAAATAGAGAGGTAGAGATGACCAGACTATTGAAAATCGGTGTGTTCATCCTTGTTGCCGGTATAGCGAACGTTGGGGCGGGAGGAGTGGCGGCCGCAGAGGAGGAGATGCTCCGCCTCCAGCCACTCATCCAGGAGGCTCTTGCTGCGAATCCGGAGGTCAGGGCGGAGGAGAGGAAATGGGATGCGGCCAGAGAACGGCCTCCCCAGGAAGGGTCGCTCGATGATCCGATGCTGAACTTTGAGATCGACAACCTCCCCACCCGCTCCTTCGGCTTCACGCAGGATGATATGACGATGAAAAAGCTCAGCATCTCTCAGGCATTCCCCTACTTTGGGAAGCTGGGTCTGCGGAGCGAGATGGCCCAACGGGAGGCCAATGCCATTGGTCTGGCGTATCGGGATAAGCGAAACGAGATCGTGCGGCGGGTCAAAGAGGTATTCTACGAACTGTACGCCATCGAGCGTTCGCTGGAGATTGTGGAAAACAATCGTGAGCTGCTGAAACAATTTGTGAAGATCGCTGAGACGAAATACAGCGTCGGCAAGGGGGTTCAGCAGGATGTCCTGAAGGCGCAGGTAGAGCTGTCGAAATTGCTGGACGAGCAAATCCGGTTGGAACAGAGCCGCCAGGCTGCAGGCGCCAAGCTGAATGCGGTCCTGAATCGTCCCTCCCACACGCCCCTCGGTCGGACTGAGGACGTGTCTATGGCCGAGACACCGACAGAGCTCACGGAGCTCCAGGCCAAAGCCATGGAGAACCGGCCTCTGCTCAAGGGGTTCCAGGAGGAGATCGAGCGGAGCAAAGCGGCCAATGCGCTGGCCAGAAAGCGCTATTTCCCGGATCTCACCATGAGTCTGGGCTATGCCTTTCGGGAAGACTCCGCCATCGTCAGGCGATCCGACTTCTTTTCGGCGGGGGTATCCATCAACATCCCCATCTATTTCAGGACCAAGCAGGACCGGCAGGTTGCAGAGACCTCAGCCTTGATCAATTCGGCTAGGGAGCAGTATCAGGCTGCCAGAAACGAGGTAGCCTCGATGGTGAAGGAGTTGGTGGCCGATATCGAAAAGGGACGCAAGCTTATTGATCTGTTGGAGACCGGCCTGATTCCACAGGCTCGGCTCTCGCTGGATTCTGCTGTTTCCGGCTATCAGGTGGGTAAGGTCGATTTTCTCACCCTTTTGGATAACCGGGTGACGCTCTTCAATTTCGAAAAAGAGTACTATCGGACGATGGGAGAGTACCAGATGAGCCTGGCACGGTTGGAGTGGGTCGTCGGCGCGCCTGTCCACTGAGAGCGCGACGTGCGAGGCCTGCCCCCGCGAAAGCGGGGGTGCGAGGTGCGAAACCAAAGGAGACATTGATGCAAAGGACGAGGTGGATCATTGCCTGGAGCGTTATGATCGTCGCCGTCGGAGCGATCTTCATTGTCTGGTATGGCGGCGGGACGCGACTCCAGGAGCGGCTCAGCGACAGGCCGCCGTCTCCTCGGGAGCCGATCGCCCAGGCCATAGGCAAGGGGGATCACGCCGGGCAGGAAGCGGTATCGACCCCTGCTGTGCAGGGCGGTCAGCCGGTTGCGTCCGAGATGCAGATGGCTCCCGGCGCCGTGATGGTCAGCCCGGAGCGTCAACAGTTGATCGGATTAAAGACCGGCGCGGTCGAGTACCGGTCGCTTGAGCGAACGATTCGGACGGTCGGGGTCGTGGAGCTCGATGAGAGACGCCTGGCCGACGTCAATATCAAAATCGAGGGGTGGATCGAGAGTCTGCTGGTGAACTTTACCGGAGAGCGCGTTAGAAAGGGGCAGCCGCTTCTCACTATTTACAGCCCGGATCTGGTCTCAACCCAGGAGGAGTATCTACAGGCG
>DATMXF010000016.1:0-2854 GCA_035561835.1 Patescibacteria group bacterium | reverse complement strand
GTCTGGCATGGTTCCAATGCGCTTGTCCCTGACATGAAAATAAGACGCCCAACCCATCATTCCACCGGCCTTGCGCATAGAGCCACGCATGGCCGGCGAATTCAAGCGTGTGTGCCAGGCATGACACAGAGCGAGCGGGGTGAGAGTCCCCGCGCCAGGTATTCGCGGAGCCGAAGGCTAGGAGCAGGGCAAGGGCGTCACCGCGAGGTGGGGTCTGGAGGAAGCCCAATCCAAACGCGCGGGGCGACGAACAGGAACCGGATACGAGGTGTGGTACACCCGGGACGAGCGGGCACGTGACCGCGAAGTCCTCCATCCGCAGCGGGGTGTGCTTTATAAATCCGGCGTCTACGCGCGAAGCGTTCTGTGTCTTACCCTGGGAGATCTCTCGGTTGTCTGAGAGGACTAGGGGCCGGGCAACCGGTTCCGACCGGCCGGGAGAAGTCAGCAGAAGGCAAAGTAGGCTCAGGGCAGGCAAGGCTAGTGAGGCACCCCAAGGCCGAAAGGCGGGGCAACAGATAGGCCGAGCCGCAACGCCCTGGGACGAAGGCCCGAACGGTTCCCCGAGAGGGGATTGAAGGAAAGGAGAGGTCACCTCGTGTCGATTCGCGGGAGGGCATCCGACAGGGATGAAACCGAGGGTGGGACACGGGGAGAAGACGCTCCGGTGGAAGGGAAGGACCTCATGGAGCGGGTGCTGGGGAGGGAGAATCTCCGGCGAGCGCTCCGCCAGGTCAGACGCAACCGGGGTGCGCCGGGGATCGACGGGATGACCGTCGATGGGTTAGTGGCGCATCTCAAGACCCACTGGTCTGCCATACGGGCATCGCTGGTGGATGGGACCTATGCACCCCAGCCGGTACGGCGAGTTGAAATCCCGAAAGCTGGGGGAGGGACCAGAAACCTCGGTGTTCCGGTGGTCCTCGACCGGTTCGTCGAGCAAGCCCTGCTGCAGGTGCTGCAAGCGGAGTGGGACCCAACGTTTTCCGAGGGGAGCTTCGGTTTTCGGCCGGGGCGCAGTGCCCACCAGGCGGTCGCACGAGCGCAGACGTACATCCGGAAGGGATACGGGTGGATTGTCGACCTTGACGTGGAGCAGTTCTTTGATCGGGTCAACCACGACGTGTTACTCAGCCGGGTACGGGCGCGTGTGACAGACCGACGAGTGGTAGCACTGATCCACCGGTTCCTGAAGGCCGGGGTCTTCACGCTGGAGGGCATCAGGGAACCGACGGTGGAAGGGACGCCGCAAGGCGGACCGCTCTCGCCGCTGCTGGCGAACTTGCTGCTCGATAAGCTTGACAAGGAACTGGAAAGGCGAGGGCACCGCTTCGTCCGGTACGCTGATGATGGCAACATCTACGTCAGAAGTCGGCGGGCGGCAGAGCGTGTGATGGGCAGTGTGATCCGCTTTCTTGAGTGTCGGCTCAAGCTCAAGGTCAACGAGGCTAAGAGCGCAGTGGATCGGCCGTGGAACCGGAAGTTCCTCGGATTCACGTTCACGAACTGCCGGTCGATCCGGCGGAAGGTGAGCGAGAAGTCCCTGGTGGCCTTCAAGGCGAAGGTGCGTGAGGTGACGGGCCGTACCCGTGGGAGCACCATACGACAGGTCGTGGCAGAACTCAGGACGTTCATCCTGGGATGGAGAGGGTACTTCGGTTTCGCCGAGGTGACCTCACCGCTTCGCGATCTGGATAAGTGGCTCAGGCGGCGGCTTCGGAGCTACCACTGGAAGCAATGGGGTCGGCGGGGATACCGAGAGCTGCGGAAGCGGGGTATCTCCCGTGATCTGGCTTGGAATACCGCCAAGTCGGCTCATGGGCCGTGGCGTTTGAGCCAAAGCCCGGCGCTTACTATCGCGTTACCCGCGCGGTACTTTGCGGCGCTGGGTCTCCCGACCTTGGTTGAGGGATAGCTCGACCACTAAATCCGCCGAACCGCCGTATACGTGATCCGTATGTACGGTGGTGTGGGAGGAGAGGGGTCGCGAGGCCCCTCCCTATCCCGATTAGCAGGGAAACAGTACGGTCTCGACAACACAATAAGAAGTGAGGCTTAAAAATGACTACGAAAGAAGTTGCCATAAAGAGCATTCAAGAACTTCCGGAAGAGGCCACGTGGGAAGATATCCAGGAAAGGATAAGCTTCGTGGTAGGTGTGCGCAAAGGTCTTCGTGAACTCGATGAAGGTAAGGGTATTCCTCACGAGCGGATCCGGGAGGAGTTCAGTGAATGGCTTATACGCTGATCTGGTCTCCGACGGCAACATGTGATCTGAAGGACATTGCCGCCTTTATAGCAGAGGACAGTGCTTCGGCAGCCGAACGATTCGTCAGGAGCCTTTTCCAATCCGTAGAGAGATTAGCCGATTTCCCGGAATCCGGGCGAATCGTACCCGAATTCAATGATCCTGCCATCCGTGAAGTGATTCGGAAGCCATGTAGGATCGTCTACCGGGTGGACGGCAGTAAGCGTGTCGTTGAGATTGCACGGGTTTGGCATGCAGCCAGAGGAACTCCAGAGATCCAATAGCTGCTAACAACCGCATCAACTCGGCCTGGTAATTCCGCTACGCTCCATCGCCAGCCGGTTATGCAGAGCGTTCGGCCGCAGAAGTAAAGCAATAAGATCAACATGTTGAATGGCCATGGCAGGCGTGGCCACCCCGTGTTAGGATAGCGATAGTATCGTGGCGGGATCGCTGGCAGGGAGACAGGCATGAAGACGAAATTCACTTACTACAAAGAAGACGACATGTGGATCGGATGGCTCGAGGACTACCCTGACTATCGTACCCAGGGCGAAAGTCTGTCCGAGTTGAAGGAGAACCTGAAAGATATCTACCACGAACTCAC
>DATMXF010000015.1:0-2193 GCA_035561835.1 Patescibacteria group bacterium | reverse complement strand
CAGCTTCGTGAGTGTATTCAGGAGATCCGGGTCAAGTTCCAGACATTCGAGTCGAGCCTGCCGCGCAGCAGCGCGCTCATCGGCAGGACGTTCAAACACCACTGGTTCGACTAGGCTCACCACTGGCGTCCTATCCAGATCCCTGGCCACGGCATAGGTGCCAAAGCGTGTGAAGCCTACGACTACCGTCGCGCGGAAGCCCACGCCGTTCAGGTCGGCCGCGATCAGCCGCGCCCACATCTCATACGACGGATAGAGGCGAGCGAGCCCCGCCCCGTTGAGCCAGAAGATACCAGGCTCCTCGACAGACGGCTCGACCTCCGGCGTAAAGCGTCGGAGCCGTTCCGTGATCGCCTCGATAGCTTCATCGATCTCGGCAGGTGGGACCACGCCGGCCCGCAGGTCGGCCGTCAGCGAACAGCCGGCGGCGTAACGAAGGCCGGGACGCACGCCAGCCTTACGCGCCACTGTATTCACGTAGTGGATGAGCCCTTGTGGCCTATCTTCAGTAATTACAGCTACTGGATGGACTGCCCACTCGGGATGACGCCGGAGTAGAAGCTGTAAGGGGAGGGCAGGGAGGCTAACGCAGGCCAGCCGGTCCACAACAAACCTCCGCATACCGCCAGGTCTGGCCCCGGCGCTTATCCTTGAGGACAGTGAGCTCGCACGAAAACCGGCTATCGGTAAGCCGCTCCCGCCTAGCGACCACCCTGAGCGAGACGAGCGGACCCAGCGACGGGACCTCATCGCCCTTTGCTGTGAGGCAGAGGAGCGCGGTCTGATACTTGTGCGCCAGTCCTGCCAGACGGGTCTGGAGCGGGGCCGGTAGGCCTGTGGCAAGCTTGGTTGAACTATCAGGCTTGGCGCAAAGGTCGAGTACGACCAGACCGAAGGCGCCCGACCGCATGAGCTGGTCTGCGGCGCGGGCTGCGGCTCTGCTGTCAGGGACTCGGACAATCACCAGGGTGTCGAGATCGATCCCCCCCTCGGCCGCGTCTGGAGGATAGAAGAGGCTGTCGTCGCGTGTGATCCAGACCACCGGCTCGTTCTGCCGCTGCGCCTGCAACACCAGCCCGAAGGCCAGTGTGAGCGGAGCCGTCGCTCCCACACCGGAGATCTCTACCAGCCGCCCGGCGACCTGCTCAAGGCTCCACCCTACCTCTTGTGTACTTCTCTCTTGCTGCAACAAAAGGACGTGATTGCGATACGGCTTGTTACTATACATATGACTAATACAGTGAGCCAAAAAAAACACCCGCCCATCAGTCATCGCAAGCACACAGCAGTTGGCTTGCAAGACGAAGCCTCCCTTGCCGTACTCTCCGGTATCTCATCCCAAGTCCTGCCGTCCAGGATGCGACCCGCGCGTTTCTTGTTCGTACCGCCCCATTGCTTGAAGAAAAACGGTACGCCGGCCTGACGACATGCCTCCAAGATTTCGATAACCCATGATCGCTCCATCGGACGCGCTCCTGGTCCCGATTCGCCCCCGACAATGACCCAATCGATGCCGCGCAGATCTACAGCGCCAAGTGATTCCAGCAACGGCTCGAAGGAGATGAACTTGATGGCGGCCTGGGCATGTCGAAGGTGATCGATCCGATACAGATACGACTTCGCCTCAACGCTGACACCCATCCAGATGTTGTCTGCCCACAGCAGCGACGGCGCCAGTTGCCGGAGCCGCTCGGATCGCTTGGTGAGCACCTGAAATTGATGCCAGTGCGCCTGCTGCATCACCTCAAACACCTGGGCGATGTACTCGACAGGTACCTCTTCGTGAAAGAGATCGCTCATCGAATTGACGAAGACCCGATGAGGCCGCTTCCACCTGAACGGAAGCCGAAGCATCTGTTCCTGAAGTGTGACCTCGAAGTCGTTTCGATAGCTGTAGTTGCCCATGGCCTGCAAACGATGGGACAGCCGCTCTGCATAACATCGGTAACATCCTGGGCTGATTTTCGTGCAACCTGTGACTGGGTTCCACGAAAGCTCCGTCCATTCGATATTCGTCCGCGCCATCACAGCCACCCTGCCTCGGCAGCGAGGGCGATCGCCTCGAAGAGTGCAGCACTATCAATACGGGGCGGATGCCATTCGAGTGGAGAGCGGTCCTTTTTCGAACTGTTACATGACGTGCAGGCGGGTACCACGTTGCCAGGTTGTGTCTCTCCGCCGCGCGATAGGGGC
>DATMXF010000014.1:0-21575 GCA_035561835.1 Patescibacteria group bacterium | reverse complement strand
TGCCACTGGAGATGTTCCAGAAGTTCATCGACCGCGAGCTTCGCCGCTCTGTGAAATAATTCGCGTCAAGTGTGGTAGGCTGGGCTGAGGAACGAAACCCTGCTAGACGGCAACCATACGAAGATATACATGCGCAACGCTGGGGTTCGCCTTGCTCATCCCAGCCTACTGGGACCCTGTCGAAGATGGCCCCGGATTCAGATCGATTTTCCTTGACTTGGTAAATATTTCCGGCTTTAAATGTAGGATAGCGAATAATTAAGTTGGTCTTCAAACGTGCTTCACCTTCAGTCCCGCGAATCCAGCGGCGAGCAAGAGGGGTGATATGTCGATCGAAGACAACAAACGGCTGGTGCGTCGCCTCTACGAAGAGACTGACAAGCAGAATTTCGCGGCGATGGATGATTTCTTCTCCGACGATCTTATCGATCACGATCCACCGCCGATCCCCGATCTGAAGCCCGGACTGGAAGGTATCAAGCAGGCGTTCAAGGTGTTCGCGAGCGCGTACCCTGATGGGACCCACGTCATCCACGATCTGATCGCCGAGGGCGACCGGGTCGTCGTGCGAGTGAGCGGAACCGGGACGCAAACAGGGGAGTTCAAGGGGATCAAGCCGACCGGGAAGAGAGTGGAGATGACCGGCATCGTCATCTACCGGATTGCGGAGGGGAAGATCGTGGAGCGCTGGGCGCAACACAACTTCCTTGGGTTCGTGATGCAGCAATTGGGGGTGATATCTCCGTTCGGGCATGGGCCCTCACATCCATCCTGACTATTAAGGATTGAGACGACCGCAGCGCTGTATCTCAGTCGTCTTAATCCGCATGTCACCCCAAAAGTCTACGCTCAGACTACCCACCTACACCTCATCGCACCCGTCGCCAGACGTTGCTTCACTCTTGCGCAATCTGAGCGCCTGTGGTACGTTTCCAGCCGATCTCAGCCGAGTTGTCGGGTTACGCTGCTCTGACCCAACCTACGGCCGACTGAGCACTGAATGCTATGCATAAAAATCTCCCACCCCCCCCATTTGGCAAAGGGGAGAACACGGTGCATTTGTCCGAGGCTGACGGCTGAACGCTGATAGCTGCACGCTTTTTCTGAGGAATCAATGGCACGGGTTTACGACTTTAAGGCAATCGAAGCGAAGTGGCAGCGCGTGTGGGAGGAAAGTGCCGCTTTCGCGGCTATGGAAGAGCCGGAGAGGCAGAAGTTCTACCTCCTTGAAATGTATCCGTACCCATCCGGTAGAATCCATATGGGCCACGTTCGCAATTATGCCATCGGCGACGTATTGGCTCGATTTCTCCGGATGCGGGGGTATAACGTATTACACCCGATGGGCTGGGACTCCTTCGGTCTGCCCGCTGAGAACGCAGCGATTGAACATCGCACGCATCCGGCCAAGTGGACCAGCGACAATATCGCCTACATGCGTACCCAGCTTCAACGGATGGGGTTCTCCTACGATTGGCAGCGCGAGATTACCTGTAGTGATCCGGCCTACTATCGGTGGGGACAGTGGCTCTTTCTGAAGCTGTATGAGAAGGGGCTGGTCTATAAGAAATCGTCCACCGTCAACTGGTGTGAGGTCTGCCAGACTGTCCTGGCCAATGAGCAGGTTGAAGGAGGGCTCTGCTGGCGAGACGGAACATCCGTTGTGCAGAAAGAGCTACCGGGATGGTTCTTCAGGATTACCGCGTATGCTGAAGAATTGCTAAGCAGCTTGGATAACCTCTCCGGGTGGCCTGAGCCTGTCAAGGTGATGCAGCGCAACTGGATCGGCAAAAGCGTTGGGGCGGAGGTACGCTTCCCGCTGACCGACCGGGAAGGGGCGCTGACAATCTTTACCACGCGACAGGACACGCTCTTCGGGGCGACCTTCATGGTTCTGGCCCCGGAGCACCCGCATGCGCTCGCCCTCGCGCAGGGTACGTCACAGGAGCAGCAGGTGAGAGCCTTCATCGAACGGATTACACGCGAGGATCGGCTGCAGCGTACAGCGGCCGACGTCGATAAGGAGGGGGTGTTCACGGGCGCCTATGCCATCAACCCGCTCACGCACGAGCGGATCCCTGTGTGGATCGGCAATTTTGTCCTGCTGGAGTATGGGACCGGTGCCATCATGGCGGTGCCGAGCAACGACCAGCGCGACTTTGAGTTCGCACAGAAGTATGGTCTGCCGATCCGTCTGGCCGTGAAGCCTGTCGATGTTGATCCGGATGAGCGTCACTTACAACAGGCCTATGAGGGTGAGGGGGTGCTGGTCAACTCCGGCTCATTTACCGGCATGGCCAGCCAAAAGGCGCGCGAGGCGATTGCGGACTTCCTCGAGCGTGAGGGGATCGGGAAGCGGACGGTGAACTATCGGCTCCGCGACTGGGGAATCTCGCGACAGCGCTATTGGGGAAACCCGATCCCGATCATCTACTGTGATGGGTGCAAGACGGTTCCGGTCCCGTACCGGGACCTGCCGGTCATCCTACCTCAGGACGTCCAGATTACGATGAAGGGCGGCTCCCCGCTTCAGAAGGTCGCTGAGTTCACCGACGTTCTGTGTCCACGGTGCGGCGGCCCCGCCAGGCGGGAGATGGATACCATGGACACCTTTGTCGATTCGTCCTGGTATTTCCTCCGGTTCACCAGTCCCCACGCCGAGGATGGACCGGTTACCCCTGCTCGCGTTAATTACTGGATGCCGGTTGATCAGTATATCGGGGGGATCGAGCATGCGGTCCTCCACTTGTTGTACGCCCGCTTTTTTACCAAGGCGGTTCGCGACCTCGGTTTGATTGCTGTCGATGAGCCGTTCAGACGGCTGTTGACTCAGGGTATGGTATGCAAGGAGACGTACCGATGCGCAGAGCATGGCTTTCGATTACCCGAGGAGGTGGACGCTTCGTCCTGCTGCCGCACGTGCGGTCGTCCGACCCAAATCGGGCGCATCGAGAAGATGTCGAAATCGAAGAAGAACGTCGTCGATCCTGAAGATCTCTTGGCGCAATACGGGGCTGACACTGCCCGACTGTTCTGTCTGTTCGCCGCCCCACCGGAGAGGGATCTGGAGTGGTCCGACCAAGGCGTAGAGGGATCATTCCGATTTTTGTGTCGGATCGTCCGTCTCATCGAAGATCAGGAGGCGCTTCTCAAAGAGCCCATCCCATCTATCCCGTTTCAGAAGCTTCTTGCGGGTCGCGCCTTATACCGAAAGGCCCAACAGACAATCAGACGGGTCACAGAGGATATCGAGGACGACTTTCACTTCAATACCGCCATCAGCGCCCTCATGGAGTTGGCTAACGAGATCAGTCGTTTTGAGTTGGTAGGCTCTGCGGACGACGCTGATGAGCGGCGTTTTGCCTACAGCTATGCGGTCGAGACCCTTCTGCTGCTGCTGTCGCCCTTTGCGCCGCATTTGTGCGAGGAGCTGTGGGAGCGACTTGGTCATAGCGGGAGTATCTTTCAGGCGCCATGGCCGGCCTACGATCCCGTCGTCATCACGGCCGAGGAGATTATGGTGGTTGTTCAGATCGACGGGAAGGTTCGCAGTCGGCTCGTCATGCCTGCCGATGCCGACGATGCCGCCATGCGCGGGACAGCCCTTGCGGACGAGCGGGTCAAGGGGTGGCTTGAGGACAGATCGATCCAGAAGGTCGTGGTCGTACCGAAGAGGCTGGTGAATATTGTGACCGGGGGAGTCCGATGAGAGCAATCGTATACATGGCGGTGCTACTGGTGCTGGCTGGATGCGGCTATCGATCGGTAGGTTCCGGAGAGGTGAACGCTCTTCAGCCATCCGTGAAGACGATCAGTATCGGGATTGTCAAGAATCGAACCTTCCGTCCTACGATTCAGCCGGTTCTGAGAGATGCGCTGATTCGTCGACTTGTGGCCGACGGCCGGATCAAGGTTGTGGAGGAGGGCGCCGACGCCATTTTGGAAGGAGCCATCGAAGGATTCGGTGAAGAACCGCTCGCCTTCGGTTCTGCGGATACCGCCAAGCGCCTGCGAATCAGCATTTCGTTCGCCTTCATATTGAAAAATCGGTCGGAGGATAAGGTGCTTCTCCGGGACGGCGTCACTGGTGTGGCCTATTACTTTACCGGAACGGGCCTCACTGAGACCAGGACGGCCGAGGATGAGGCTACGCTTCGTGCGGTGACGGATCTGGCCGAGCAGGTAGTCAGTCGACTGGTCGATGGGGTGTAATGGGGCGCTTGATCAAGAAAAGCTACTCAGTTGCCGAACAAGTCCGTAGGGGGGAGGTTGCGCCGGTCTATTGTCTCTACGGAGAGGAAGAGTACCGTCGGGAACAGACGCTGAACCAGCTCCTTGACGCATTGCTGACGAAGGATGCGAGAGACCTGAATCTCGACCAGATTCGGCCAGGGGAGGCGGGGGCGCCATCGATTCTGGGGAGTGTGCGCACTCTGCCGTTTCTGGCGTCGCGGCGAGTTGTCCTGGTCCGAGGTGTCGAAGAGCTTTCGCGGGAGCAGCAAGAGGAGCTGCTTATCTATCTCAACGACCTCTGCCCCACGACCTGTCTTGTGCTGACAGCGAAACGTCTCGACCTCCGAACCCGATTGGCCGCGGCAATACAAAAAAAAGGCGTACTGCTCCGTTTTGATCGCTTGGAGACAGATTCATTGAAGGAGTCGCTCGTGGCAGCGGCTGACGATCAGGGCGTGCGGTTGCATCCGGAAGCGATTGGCCTGCTCATGGCCCTGGTTGGGGACGATTTCCGGCAGTTAATCTACAGCATAGAGAAGGTCGCGCTTTTCATTGGGGAGCGCAAGGAGATACGCGCGAACGATATCGAAGCCATGGTTGGTGAGACTCGGGTGAGATCGATCTTTCAACTGACCGACGCCGTGTCAAGCAGGAACCTGGATATGGCCCTTCGTTGCCTGATAAGTCTATTGGAGAGTGGGGAAGAGCCCCTGGCCATTATCGGCATGCTCGCCCGTCAGATCCGTCTGTTAGTTCGGGCAAAAGCGCTGCAAGAGCAGAAGGTTCCGGTCAGCAGGATGACCCATGAGTTTCATCTGCCGCCTCGCGTCGTTGCTGCCTTGGCAGAACAGAGTGCTTCGCGTTCATGGCGGCAATTATCGGATGCGCTCCAGTCACTCTCAGGGGCCGATGTCGCCATCAAGACCGGGAGATCTGCGGCTCCTGGTGCCTTGACCGGATTAGTCTGGAACCTCTGCCGGGCGTGAGTTCTACGACGATTGCGGGAGGGCGTGAACCTGGCGAGCGAGTCGTGACTTGTAGCGGGCCGCGGCATTCTTATGGATAAAGCCTTTACTGGCGGCTCGATCAATGGTCGGCACAGCCTGCAAGAATGCCTTCTCCGCAGCATCCCGGTCACGTCCCTCAATCTCCGTTCGTACCTTCTTGATCACCGTCTTCAAGGTGCTCTTTGCCGCACGATTGCGCAACCGTCGCTTCAGGCTTTGCCGCATGTGCTTCTGTGCTGACTTGGTGATTGGCATCGTTTCGTTTCTCCTTTGTCGCGTGTCGTATCTATTTGCTATGCGGAAGGGTCCAATGCGCTGTTTATTAGAATGGAACGGCGCGTAGTTGTCAAGGAATTTCTGATGGAACAAGAACGTTCTGGAGGAATCGCACGAGCGGCCGGCGTGGTGAGTGGGGCCACCCTATTAAGCCGTATTCTGGGCTTTGTCCGCGATCTGATCATTGCGAGGTCATTCGGCGCCGGAACCGCGACCGATGCCTTCTTTGCCGCCTTTCGTCTCCCCAATATGTTGCGGGAGCTGCTGGGGGAGGGGGCGCTCTCGGCGGCGTTTATCCCGGTCTTCACCGAATCGTTCAGAACGCGTGGACGTGAGGGCGCCTGGCGATTGGCATGGACCGCGTTGACGCTGCTGGCGCTGCTGCTTGTCGCGGTCTCCATCGCCGGCATCCTGCTCGCGCCGTGGTTGATCAGACTCATCGCCCCCGGGTTCCAAGCCGTCCCGTCAAAACTTCATCTGGCAGTCTCTCTCACCCGGATGATGTTTCCGTACATCCTTTTTATAGGAGTGGCGGCGCTCTTCATGGCGATTCTCAATTCGCAGGGTCACTTCGCCACCCCGGCGCTCTCGCCGAGCATGCTCAACATCGCCATGATCGGCTGCGCCCTGTATCTCACGCCCTATATGGAGCCACCGATTCTGGCGCTGGCAATCGGCGTCCTCATTGGGGGCGTAGGCCAGCTTCTGATCCAGATTCCAGCCATTTGGAAACGCAGTAGGGGCGCGCACTGGAGTATCGATGTCGGCGATCCTGCCGTCGGGCAGATCACACGTCTCATGGCGCCGGGGATCGCAGGGCTGGCCATCACGCAGATCAATGTGTTTATCGGGACCTTACTCGCCTCGCTGATGGGGGAGGGAGGGATCTCAATCCTGTACTATGCGTTTCGACTGATCCAGCTTCCGATCGGTCTTTTCGGTGTGGCGATTGCCACGGTGGCCTTCCCCACCATGGCCAGGCAGGCCGCAAACCGTTCCCTTGGAGAGGTTGCGGCCACTGTGGCCTACGCCATCCGCCTCGTCCTGTTCGTCACGCTGCCATCTATGGTTGGCCTGATGGTGTTCAGAATCCCGATCATCCAGATCCTTTTTGAGCGGGGCGCATTTGACCGGACCGTCACTCTCGCCACCGCTGAGGTCGTGCTTTTTTACGCCTTCGGTCTTGGGGCCTATGTGTCGAACCGCATTCTCGTGCCGGCCTTCTACTCGCTTCAGGATACGGCGACGCCGGTCAAGATCGGGATGGTAACCGTCATAGTCAACATTGCTTTGTCTCTCCTGCTGATGCAGCCCATGGGACTTGCGGGCCTGGCCCTAGCGACGGCCCTGTCTTCCTTTGTGAACCTGGGTCTGTTGCTGATTGCCCTGCAGCGGCGCCTGGGGCGTCTCCGCGGGATAGGCGTTCGTTCGCTCGCGCAGATAGCCGGGGCCGTCGTCGTCATGGCTCTGTTCAGCGTATCGCTCGTCTACCTTCGTGATCCGCTGACGGTTGAACCATCCCTCTATCGCGCTGCGGTGCTTTCGTTTGAGCTTGCGGCAAGTCTCGCCGTCTTCGTTGGAGCCTCCGCCTGCATGGGTTCTGAGGAGTTAAGAGGCTTATGGCGGGGGCTGATTGGCCGGAGGCGACGGGTCTGACGGGTACCGTCCGGGGAAGATTTTCATTGACGGTAAGAGGGAGGATGTGCTAGATAAATCATAATGTTAAGTTAAGCCTTCAGCGCTCAGCTATCGGCTTTCAGCAAAAACACAAAGATCGTAGCAGAAGCCGACAATTCCCAAGACGAGGACCTGAACAAAAGCTATTTTTTCTTATTTTGCTGACTGCTGACGGCTGAACGCTTGCTACGGGGAGACATGGTCATGAAATTGACGGGATCGGAGATATTGCTGAGGAGTCTGGCCGAGGAGGGCGTTGATACTGTCTTCGGTATGCCGGGCGGCGTGATCCTCCATACATATGACGTGATGACCGATACCGCCGTTGCCTCGAAGATTCGGCATATCCTCTGCCGCCATGAGCAGGGCGCAACGCACGCGGCAGAAGGGTATTATAAGGCCAGCGGCAAGGTGGGGACGGTGATGGTGACCTCCGGGCCGGGAGCCTGCAATACCGTGACAGGCGTTACCGATGCCTTGTTGGACTCCATGGCCATTGTGGTCTTTACCGGTCAGGTGCCGACAACAGCCATGGGCTGCGACGCCTTTCAGGAGGCCGATGTCGTCGGTACCACGCGCACCTGCACCAAGCACAACTTCCTCGCCCTCAAGACCGAGGACATCCCCCGGATCGTCAAGGAGGCCTACTACATCGCCCGCTCTGGCCGACCCGGGCCGGTGCTGGTGGACCTTCCAAAGAACGTGATTATGGGACGCGCAGAGTATCGCGGTCATCCGCAAGAACTGAACATTCGCGGCTACAAGCCAACCACTCAAGGTCATGTCGGTCAGATCAAGCGAGCGGTTGAATTGATGAGAACCGCCAAGCGGCCACTCATATACGGGGGCGGGGGGATCATTCACTCGGAGGCGTACGACGAGCTCCGCGAATTGGTCGATATGACCCAGATTCCGGTTGTGCTGACGTTGATGGGTTTAGGCGCCTTCGACACATCCGATCCGCGCTGGCTCGGCATGGTGGGCATGCACGGAACCTACTGGTCAAATATGGCAATGATTCACTGCGACCTGATGATCGCCATCGGGTCTCGATTTAGCGATCGGGTGACGGGGAGGCTGTCCGAATTCGGCAAACAATGTAAGATTATCCATATCGACATCGATCCGACCTCCATCAGAAAAACGGTGCATGTGGATGTTCCGATTGTGGGTGATGTCAAGCAGGTGCTGGGTGAACTCAACAAAGCCGTTGGCCAGGTGGAACGAAACTGGACCAACGACTTTGAGGAGTGGTATGCGCAGATCGCGGAATGGAAGTCGAAACACCCGCTGCGGTATGGCCCGATGCAGGACGTGATCAAGCCGCAGTATGCCATCGATATGGTCTTTGAGGTCAGTGAGGACATGAACCCGATTGTCGCGACCGGCGTGGGCCAGCACCAGATGTGGGCAGCGCAACGCTATCGAGGGCACAGGCCGCGCCGGTGGCTGACCTCAGGTGGTCTTGGGACGATGGGTTATGGATTTCCTGCGGCCATGGGCGCCCAGGCGGCGTTCCCGAACGATTTAGTGATCTGCATCGATGGTGACGGCAGCTTCCAGATGACCAATCAGGACCTGATCACCTGCGTTGAGAATAATCTGCCCGTCAAGGTGGTGATTATCAACAACGGCTATCTTGGGATGGTTCGGCAGTGGCAGGAACTCTTTTTCAACCGGCGATATTCCCAGGTAGACCTGACGATTCAGCCGGACTTTGTGAAGCTCGCCGAGGCGTATGGAGCGACAGGTCTTCGCGCCAAGCATCCGGATGAGGTCAAGCCCGTCCTGGAGAAGGCCTTCGCTACGCCAGGACCGGTTATTGTAGACATCGTCACAGAGCGTGAAGAAAATTGCCTTCCCATGATTCCACCCGGTGGAGCGATTAAAGACATTATCGACTACGGTGATCCGATTCCGGAGAAGCTGTTTCAAGGTCTGCGATGAGAGAGAAAACCACGACGACACCGAAAGAGGCGAAGGCGCGTCATATCATCACGCTGCTCGTGGAAAACCACGCGGGCGTTCTCGCGCGTGTCGCCGCTCTTATTGCCGCAAAAGGGTATAACATCGATAGTCTCACCGTGGGGGAGACCATGGATCCATCCATCTCCAGGATGACTCTTGTGGTGAGGGGAGACGACTCGGTGGTGGAACAAGCAGTCAAGCAGTTGAATCGGCTGATTGACGTGATCCGTGTCACTGACCTGACCGGTGAGGAGTTCGTCGAGCGGGAACTGGTACTTGTGAAGGTGAAAGCCAAACCGGAGGCAAAGGCTGAGATTCTCCGGATCGCCGATATCTTTCGGGCCAAGGTGGTAGATGTCGCTCCCTTTTCGTACATGCTGGAGCTGACCGGCGCCGAGGATAAGTTGAACGCCTTTGTTGAACTCCTCAGGCCGTACGGCATTCAGGAGTTCGCGAGGACGGGCATGACGGTGATGACCAGAGGCAGCAAAACGCTTGGCAAACAGACCGAAGAGATGTGGAAGGAACCGGACACCAAGCTTGTCCGCGACTCCGATCGGGGAAAGGTGGTTGGGCTTGTCGAAAAAGGATGAGGGAGATGGAGGGCAGATGACCACGTTATATTACGACAAGGATGCTGACCTGAATCTGCTGGCAGGGAAGGCGATTGCCATCATGGGGTATGGCAGCCAGGGCCACGCCCATGCGCTTAATTTCAAAGACAGTGGTCTGGATGTGATCGTCGGCCTCTACAAGGGAAGTAGATCATGGGAGAAGGCCACATCTGACGGGTTGAAGGTTGCCACCTGTGAGGAGGCCGCGCAAAGCAGCGACATCATTATGATGCTGGTGCCAGATCAGACGCAGCGACAGATTTACCAGGAGTCGATCGAGAAGGCGCTCACACCAGGGAAGACCCTGATGTTCGCCCATGGCTTCAATATTCACTTTCATCAAATCCTGCCTCCGCCGACCGTAGATGTGTCGATGATCGCGCCCAAGGCGCCGGGCCATCTCGTGCGCCAGGTCTTTACGGAAGGTGGGGGCGTCCCCGCGCTGCTGGCGGTCCACCAGGATGTATCCGGGAATGCGAAGGCGACGGCCATGGCCTACGCAAAAGGGATCGGGTGTACGAGAGCGGGCGTGCTCGAAACGACCTTTCGTGAGGAGACCGAGACTGACCTCTTCGGCGAACAGGCCGTCTTGTGTGGAGGGGCCTCCGCCCTGGTGAAGGCCGGATTTGAGACGTTGGTCAATGCCGGTTATCAGCCTGAGCTGGCCTACTTTGAATGCATGCATGAGCTGAAGCTGATCGTCGATCTTTTCTACCGAGGCGGCTTAGCATACATGCGCTATTCGATCAGTGACACGGCTGAATATGGCGACTACAGCCGCGGTCCCCGTATCGTCAATGATCAGGTGAAAGCCGAGATGCGAAAGATCCTTGACGAGATCCAGACCGGCGCCTTCGCTCGGGAATGGATCCTGGAAAACCAGGCCGGCAAACCCAGCTTTCTGGCCATGCGCAAGCAAGAGGCGGAGCATCCGATCGAGAAGGTAGGTAAGGAGCTCCGGTCCATGATGTCCTGGATCAAGAAACCAGCGACAGACTAGCCGGAGCCTCACGGGTCAGCCTTTAGCTATCAGCGATCAGCGAGACCAGAAAGAAAACAGTACTGAAAGCTGACGGCTCATCGCTGAATGCGTACACACACGACAGGCCCTCGCCGCTGATGGGCACACGGAGGCGAGGGTCTTGTTATTTAGCGGCCCCTTACAATCAGTCGGTGGTGCAAGGGTAGCAGCAAAGACAGATGAAGATCGTCGACATGTACGGCACAGGCAAGTTCGGCCTCTCTTTTGAGATATTCCCTCCGAAGACTGAGGTTGGAGAAGCTCAGTTATTCTCCGCTCTCGAAGCACTGATGGTGTATCGACCTTCCTTCGTGTCATGCACCTATGGCGCTGCAGGATCGACTCAGGATAAAACTCTGGAACTGACTGTAAAGATCCGCCAGGCCTGTGGCGTCACAACGGCAGCTCACCGGACGTGTGTGGGATCGACTGTCGAGGGGATTCGGCGGTGGCTGAAAGAGGCCACCGACCTGGGCGTTGAGAACATCGTCGCCTTGCGCGGCGATCCACCAAAAGGGCAGGCGGAGTTCGAAAAACCGGAGGGCGGGTTGGCGTATGCCAATGAACTGGTAGCGCTGATCCGGCAGGAGTTCCCTCACTTCGGCATTGCCGTCGCCGGCTATCCCGAAACGCATCAGGAGGCGCCAAGCCCTGCCGTTGATTTAGCGAACCTGAAGAGAAAGGTGGACGCCGGTGCCGACGCAGTCATCACCCAACTCTTTTATGACAATCGCGATTTCTTTGAGTTTCGCAGTCGTTACGTAGAGGCTGGGATTACAGCGCCTCTGGTTCCAGGTATCCTGCCGGTGATCAGCCTGGGGCAGGTTCAGCGTATAACATCCATGTGTGGGGCCAAGATACCGGCATCGTTCCTGACTGAGCTGGAAGCGTATCGGGATGACCCCGATGGGCAGGTAAGCGTAGGGGTGCGATACGCCATCCGACAATGCTGCGAACTGCTTGACGCGGGTATCCCCGGCCTGCACTTTTACCTCCTCAATAAGGCTGAAGCCACGTTCCGGATCCTGGAGGCATTGAAGCTGTCCGGGTAACAGGCGGATAGACTGAAGGCTGAAGGCTTTTAGGAGTAAAAAGGAGGCGGTAAGGTCTTGAGTTCGGTGCCGCTCATTGTGCTGGTGGGTCCGACTGCGGTCGGGAAATCATCCATGGCTCTCGCTGTTGCGGAGAGGGTAGGGGGCGAGATCATCGCGGCCGACTCGATGCAGGTCTACCGCGGTTTCGACATCGGGACAGCGAAGCCAAGCGCTGATGAACGACGGCGCGTCCCGCACCACCTCCTGGACCTTGTGGAGCCTGACCAGCCCTTCACGGCGGCCGATTATGTGAGGTTGGCTTCTGCCGCCATTGCCGATATCCGCGCTCGTAAACGTCTCCCGATCATGGTAGGAGGAACCGGCCTCTATCTCCGCGCGCTCTTTCGTGGCCTGTTTGGCGGACCATGGGAGATGACCCCCCTCAGAGAGACACTGTACCAGGAGGCCGAACGGGTAGGTAGCGCGGCCCTTCACCAACGACTCGAGATCACCGACCCCGAGGCGGCTGCGGCGATCCATCCTAACGACCTTTTTCGGGTCGTGCGGGCGCTCGAGGTAGCAGCCGTCAGTGGTCTTCCCATCTCAACACTCAGGGCAGAGGCGCGCCGTAATCACGAACCGGTCCCAGGACCTGTGCTGAGATTCGGACTTGGGCGGAATCGTCAGGAGCTGTATCAGCGGATTGAGGCAAGGGTAGAGGCGATGATGACCCAGGGATTGTTGAGTGAGGTCCAGGGTCTGCTCGATCGAGGCTACAGCTCAACACTGCGGCCTCTACGAGCCATCGGGTACCGTCATATGATCGGGTACCTGAAGGGACAGATTCGCCTGGATGACGCAGTCGCGGCTCTCAAGCGCGATACGCGGCGGTATGCTAAACGGCAGCTCACCTGGTTCCGCCACGAAGACGAGATCGAGTGGCTGCCCGTGGAAGGATCGGCGCTGAACGAGCGCATACTTCGCTTGCTCGTCGAGCGAATCGAGACTGCATGGTCACGAACAGTGTAGGGCGCATGCAGGTCGATCCTATCGGTCCGCTGAAGGGTGAGCTGACCCTTCCGGGAGATAAGTCGATCACTCATCGGGCGATCATCCTGGGATCACTGGCTGATGGGATCACTGAGATCACTGGTGCGCTTCGAGGCCATGACTGCCGTGATACCGCGAAGGCGTTCGGAACTATGGGTATCACGATTCAAGAACTGGATAATGATCGTCTGCAGATTCAGGGAGGCGGACTGCACAGTCTGAAGGAACCGCAGGAGATTCTGGATGTAGGAAATTCCGGAACGACGATGAGGCTCCTGGCGGGGGTACTGGCGGCACAGCCGTTCTTCTCCGTACTGACGGGCGACCGGTATCTGCGCGCACGGCCGATGGCCAGGGTGGCGATGCCTCTGAGGTTGATGGGAGCGACCATTCTGGGTCGTGATGGCGGCAACCTGCCCCCGCTCGCCATCAAGGGAACGCATCTGAGGGCGATCGACTATGTGAGTCCGATTGCCAGCGCCCAGGTCAAATCCGCGATCCTGCTCGCGGGTCTTTTTGCTGACGGGGAAACAACAGTGACAGAGCCATCGCTTTCGCGCGATCATACCGAGCGGATGTTTGAGGCGATCGGTATACCGATCCACCGTCATGGTTTGAGTCTGCGAGTCGACGGTATCAAGCAGATCTCCCCATTTCAGATGGCGATTCCCGGCGATTTTTCGGCGGCTGCCTTCTTTTTGGTGGCGGCCCTCGTAATCCCCGGGTCGGAGTTGACGTTGCGCGATGTGGGCATCAATCCGACGCGAACCGGCCTATTGGATGCGTTGCAATCGATGGGCGCCGTGATTGAGGTCAGCCGACGGCGCATCGTCTCCGGTGAGCCGGTGGCCGACCTCCACGTCAGGAGTCAGGCACTGCACGGGACCGAGGTGACCGGGACCTTGATCCCCCGGATGCTTGACGAGGTCCCCATATTCGCGGTGGCCGCGGCGCTCGCCGCCGGCCCCACCACTATACGGAATGCAGCGGAACTCCGGGTCAAAGAGGTGGACCGGCTTGCGGCGCTTGTTCAGGAACTTCGTCGATTCGGCGTGCAGATTGAGCAACATCCTGACGGTTTAACCATTCAGGGAGGCTCTTCGCTATTGGGGTGTGACTGCGACAGTTGGGGAGATCACCGCATGGCGATGGCATTGGCCGTGGCCGGTCTGGCGGCAGAAGGGAGTACCGCTATCTCCGATCCGTCATGTGTCAGCAGCTCATTTCCGGATTTCTGGACACGGTTGGACACTATTCTTCCAGGGGCGGCTATTCCGTGTGAGTGATCAGCTTTCAGCGATCAGCCCTCAGCTTTTTTGAGATGTCTCTTATTGTGTCTTACCCTGACTGCTGAACGCTGTTTTCTGAGGGACACCCCATGCGGCCGCGGCCGCACCACGGTGCACGAAAACCCCCTCAATCCCCCTTTACGAAAGGGGAGGAGGAGGTAAAGAAACGTAGAAGTATCCCCCCCCTTTACGAAAGGGGGGTCAGGGGGGTTTGCCTGAAGCTGACGGCTGAGTGCTGATTGCTGACGGCTCTTTTCCAAGGAATAACCAGTTGAGAAGAACGAAAGACTGCCTTATCATTGCCATTGATGGACCCGTAGGGGCAGGCAAAAGTACGGCGGCTCGCCTGCTCGCCAAACGGCTTGGATATCGTTATATCGACAGCGGGGCCATGTATCGTGGGCTAGCGTGGAAGGCGCTACAGGCAGGTCTTGATCTGAATGATGAACAATGTCTGCGACAGTTAGCCGATGAGACATCCATCGTTCTGGAGCCTGCCGGCGATCGGGAACTGATTCTTGTCGATGGACAGGATGTCAGTCGACAGATCAGAGAGCGCGAGGTAGAACAGGCGACATCACGAATCTCCGCCCATCCGAGCGTTCGTTGTGTGATGGTCGCGCGCCAGCGGCACATGGCGGCACATGGAGGGATCGTAATGGACGGCCGTGATATTGGTACGGTCGTCTTTCCGGACGCCGATGTAAAATTCTATCTCACGGCTCGTTTAGAGGTACGGGCCCAACGACGCTACATCGAGGCACAGGCCGCCGGCGTGACCCGCGAGATCGATAAATTTGCCGAAGAGATCACGTTGCGAGATTCACGAGATATGGGGCGACGCGCCTCGCCGCTACGAAAGGCCGACGAGGCCATCACAATCGATACAAGCGATCTGCCCATTTCTCAGGTCGTTGACGCGATGGAAGAGGAGATTAGACGGAAGGTAGCCGCCTTAAAAGGCTTGACGTGGGTGCCCTGACTTTTTTCTTGCGTTTCTGGGAGGTAGTCCGATATTATGAGCAGTGCTTTCCTTCAAGGCCTTGCTCTCAAAAAGGCGATGACTCGCTCCCTCTTTACCATAAGTCGCCTTCTGTGCCTTGCTATCGCAAAGCTCGCGTTCCGTCTCCATATCGAGGGGCAGCAATTTATCCCCCGTACGGGACCGGCGATCCTGGCGGCGAATCACGTGAGCTATATCGATCCGATTATCATCGGAATCGCGACGCAGCGGCCGGTCCGTTTCATGGCCAAGAAAGAGCTGTTCCGTTTCCCGTTGTTTGGTTGGCTGCTTCGACAGTTCGGCACTATTCCGATCGATCGATACCGAACTGATGTGCAGGCATTTAAGCGGGCCACGTCGGTGCTGAAAGCGGGAGAGATCATCGTGATCTTTCCTGAAGGAACGCGTGGAAACGGGGTTGATCTGCGACCTGCGAAGCCGGGTATCGGACTGATTGCGGCGCGAACGGGCGCCCCAGTGATACCGACGTTTCACCGAGGAACAGGGAAGGTGTTTCCGAGAGGAGCATGGCTTCCTCGACCATATCGAATTACGGTGAAATTTGGGGCCCCGTGTCGATTTCCAGAGAAACAGGCAGAAAAGGAAAAAGAACAAGACCAAGTCGTAATGTTCAGCCAGACGATCATGGAAAAGATTGCGGCTCTGAAGACCCGTTCGGAGAGCGGATCTCAATCGAGAGAAGATACTCGGGGGTATGCAGCAGGAGACGCAATGCTGATGAAGAAGCGAGAGCTCAATGAGCGAACGTGAAGAAGACGAGATCTCATTAAAAGGAGGAATTAAAGGGTATGATGTCTGAGACGGACAAGTTGGAAGAGGCTATTAACCCATCGACGGAAGCGCAGGATCATGAGCTTCCCGACCAGGAGCACCCCGAGGATCTGGTTGATCTGTATACCCAGAGTCTGCGGGAAATTACCGAGGGGGAGATCGTCAGGGGGACTGTGCTGGAGATCAGGAACGATATGGTCCTGATCGATATCGGCTACAAGTCTGAAGGGGCTATACCAATCAAGGAGTTCCAGGCGCCCTCTGGAGAACTCACGGTCAAGGTCGGCGATGTTGTCGATGTCTATTTGGAGCAGAAAGAGGATAGCGACGGCCTCATTGTCCTCTCGAGAGAGAAGGCGGAGAAAACCAAGATCTGGGATGATATTCGACAAGCTTATGAGAAGGGTGACGTAATCTCGGGAATGATTCTTGGCCGTACGAAAGGTGGCCTGACAGTAGACATCGGTGTAAGGGCCTTTCTTCCGGGTTCTCAAGTCGATCTGCGGCCTGTCCGTGACCTCGATAAACTGATCGGGAAGAGCTTCCCGATGAAGGTGATAAAGCTGAACCAGCGCCGGGGCAACATCGTATTGTCCAGGCGGGAGTTACTTGAGGAAGAGCGTCGGACCCTCAAGGAGAGGACCTTGCAATCGTTGGAGGAGGGGAAGATTATACGAGGCAAGGTCAAGAATATTACCGAGTACGGCGCGTTCATCGACCTTGGCGGACTGGACGGGCTGCTTCATATCACCGACATGTCCTGGGGCCGCGTCGGCCATCCATCCGAACTCTTTACCGTCGGCGATGAGATCGAGGTCGTCGTGCTGAAGTTCGACCGGGCGGCGGAACGGGTATCCCTTGGCCACAAGCAACGCTTGAAGGACCCGTGGGAGGATGTCGATCAGCGATTTCCGATCGGTTCCCGTGTTCGCGGCAAAGTCATCAGCTTGACCGACTACGGCGCATTCGTGGAACTCGCGGATGGAATCGAGGGGCTGGTACACATCTCTGAGATGTCCTGGACACAGCGAGTGAAACACCCCTCTAAGGTCGTCTCGGTTGGCGATTCTATCGAGGTGGTTGTCCTGGACGTCGATAAGGTGAATAAGCGGATCTCTCTGGGACTTCGCCAGATCGAACCGAACCCGTGGTTGTCGATTGAGGAAAGCTACCCAGTGGGGATGCGGGTCGAAGGCACCGTCAGGAACCTGACCGACTTCGGCGCGTTCGTCGAGCTGAACGACGGGATAGACGGACTGATCCACGTATCCGATATGTCCTGGACCAAGCGGGTTCGTCATCCTTCCGAGGTATTGAAGCGAGGGGATAAGGTTGAGGCGGTTGTCCTGCACACCGATAAAGCGAATCGGCGAATCTCCCTCGGCCTCAAACAAAGCCAGCCGGATCCCTGGCAATCTACCGTCCTCGACAAGTACCGCGTTGGTATGGACGTGAAAGCCAAGGTAGTTCGCCTTACCGATTTCGGGGCCTTCGTTGAATTGGAAGACGGGGTAGAAGGGCTCCTCCACATCTCCGAACTGAGCCATGAACGGGTCGCGAAACCTGAGGATGTCGTGTCTATCGACCAGGAGCTCTCGCTCAAGATTATCAAGTTGGACGCCAACGAACGTAAGCTCGGACTGAGCCTTCGCGCCTACCTGGATAGCCAGGACTCATCGAACCGGTCAACCGATCAGGAGGTCCCCCCTCAGCACCCAGCGGAGCACCAGGAAGAGGGGGCTGAAGCCCAGTAGGGGCGAGCAGGACGATGAAACGAACGTGGCTGGTGGTCAGCCTGGCGGTGTTCGTCAGCCTGCTGATCCTGTTCAGCTTGGCCTTCTCATTTGGCAGATGGGAGCGATTGGGTGGAAGCAAGGTCGCGCTGATCGCTGTCGAGGGGGTGATCCTGGATTCCAAGGAGGTCATCGAGCAGCTCGAAAAGCACCGAACAAACCCGTCGGTCAAGGCCATTGTCCTCCGGATCAACAGTCCTGGAGGCGGCGTGGCTCCTTCCCAGGAGATCCATGAAGAGATTCTCAAAACTCGTCAGACTGATAAGAAACCGATAGTCGCCTCTATGGGGAGCGTCGCTGCGTCAGGCGGCTACTACATCGCGAGCGCAACCGACCTGATTGTGGCTAATCCCGGCTCAATCACCGGCAGCATAGGGGTTGTGCTTCAGGTTCCCAACATCTCCGGTCTTATGCAAAAAATCGGCGTGAAGTCAGTGGTCGTCAAGAGCGGCCTGCACAAAGACCTTGCTTCTCCCACCCGCGACATGACCGATGCCGAGCGCCAGATTCTTCAAGGTATGCTGGACGATGTCCATGGCCAGTTTATAGATGCGGTGGCTACGGGTAGGCGTATAGATCGTCAGAAGGTCAAGACAATGGCAGACGGGCGAATTTTCAGCGGGCGGGAGGCGCAATCGCTGGGGCTGGTGGACCAACTTGGTAATCTTCAAGACGCAATCGAGCGGGCCGGTGCGTTAGCCGGGATTCATGGGAAACCAACCGTCATCCAGGAACGAAAGCGGGGACTTTTCCTTATGGATCTGCTGCGCGGCAGCCTGGGACTGTTGAATATCGATGTGCCGATCTATTCACCCCAAACGCTCTCTGTCAACTATCTTCTCTGGTAAGTGAATCGTTCCATTATGCTAGGCGAAGTCATTGCCGAAGACGGAGGAGTTGCCAGTCATGACAAAGGCTGACTTGGTAGAATTGGTAGCTGCCCAGGTGTACCTGACCAAGAAAGATACTGAAGTCGTCGTTGATACCATTCTCGAAAGTATCGCGAAAGCGCTCGCATCGCAAGACGACGGGAAGGTGGAGCTCCGCGGGTTCGGCAGTTTCCGTACCAGGCAGCGACGCGCACGGCAGGGTCGGAACCCGCAGAGCGGTAAAGCGGTTCACGTTCCCTCCAAGCGAATCCCGTTCTTCAAACCGGGAAAGGAGTTAAGGCAGATCATCGACAGCTAGTCCTTTACCCCGATCTCAAGGGTACCCGCCACATTCGTATAGGGGACACGCTGCGTGACCCTATCGCTGTGTTCCCGATACACAGAGAGACCGAGTGTATGTCATGTCACCCTTATGATCGAGGCTATACCCCACAAGGGTGCGCACCCTTTCGACTCAGGGCGTCAACCAGCGAAATCGCCTCTCCATCCGATCGTCACTCCGTAAAAAGGTCTTGCGAGAGCAAGGATTGGGTGTTAAATTTAGCTAGATATACACGATCGTAGTCCAGGTTTGCGGCGTTGGAAGGTCAACTCTCCTCAGTAGGATAGAATGCTACTCAATGGACACGCTATGGGCACCCTGGAGAATGGTCTATGTTGAGAACAACGGACCTTCCGGCTGTATATTCTGTGAGGCGCCGGCAAGCCAGCAAGATGAGAAAAGGCTGATTCTTTATCGGGGTAGGTCGGTATTTATACAGATGAATTTATATCCATACAATCCGGGGCATGTTATGATTGCCCCGTATCGGCATCTCGCGCAGTTGCAGAAGTTATCCGCGGACGAGCAGTTCGACCTCATCCAGGAAGCCGCGAGAACGACGACGATCCTGCGTGAGACAATGAATGCGGATGGTTTCAACCTGGGCATGAATCAGGGAAAGGTGGCGGGAGCCGGCGTCGAACACCACCTTCATTTGCACGTGGTTCCCCGGTGGAACGGAGACACCAATTTTATGCCCGTCATCGCCGAGACGAAGGTCATCCCTGAAGCATTAAGCGCTACCTATCGCAAACTCGCCTCGGTCTTTAACAAGACCTTGTAATTAATAAGGAGAGCACGATGCTCATCAAGATGACAGTACGCGGCATTGCGCTGGATCCGATTACGAATATGCCGATCGTAATCTTGAAGGATCCGGATGAGCGCCGCGCATTGCCGATATGGGTCGGGATTTTTGAAGCGAATGCTATTGCGCTGGAGCTTGAAAAGGTCTCGACGCCTCGGCCCATGACCCACGACCTGCTCAAAAATATCCTGGACGGCCTTGGGATCACGGTTCAGCAGATTACTGTCAATGATCTCAAAGAGAATACCTTCTACGCGACCATCGATCTGAATCATAACGGCAGCGTCGTGAAGATCGACTCACGACCGAGCGATGCTATCGCCCTGGCTCTGCGCACCAACGCCCCGATCTTTGTCGCCGAGAATGTTGTGGCGCAAGCGAAGAACATCGAGGTCTCAGAAGAGAAGGAAGAGACAGACAAATGGAAGGAGTGGCTTGAGAATTTGAAGCCGGAAGATTTCGGCAAATACAAAATGTAGACGCCCTTATCGCCACGTTCTTCACTCTACGCGGCTTTTTCCCTTCTTTCGTTCCTACCTGCTATCCAGTAAGCTCCGGCCAGGTCCCTGTCACGGTAGACAATCAACAAGAGTAGAGGAGTAAGGCGCAAAACTGCCCTAAGCGCTATTCATTCAAGTGATATCTCATAGTTGACATAATCACTCTTATACGACGTATTGCCATCGGCGTCGGTGAAGGCTAGTTACTCCGGTACGGTGAGGGATTTACGGTGGAGGTCGAGAACTTGAATTGGAAGGCGACTTATCGAGAGCCTTGGCCAGACCTATACGATTCGGCCTGTGCTCGCTGCGCCCAGCCGGTATTGGGATGGGTCGCGAGGACCTGTTCGTACAGCGCACCGGCGTCTTTCAGCCGGCCCATACCAAGATAGGCTCTAGCGAGATGCAACTGCGCCTCTGGAAGCAAAGGCTCCTGAGCGAATTGCTCGATCAGTCGAGAGTACGTCTCAGCCGCTTTGTCATCGTTGCGCTCCGCCAGGTATGTATCCCCGACTCCAAGGCCCGCGGAGAAGGCTATCAGACCTCTCGGATTGTTTTGGAGGTACGTGGTGTAAGCAGTTCGCGCTTCGTTGTACTTGCCGGCTGTGTAGTAATGGGTGCCGAGACGAAGCGTGGCCTCCGCAGCGGCTACGGTTCTGGGGTAGCGATGAACGACGTCATGTAGGAGTCGAAAAGCTTCTGTCTGTTTCGCGTCATCAGAGCCGCTTCGCGAAATCACGTCGAGCTGGCTCACCGCCTTCCGCAAGAGAGCCGCAGATTCCGTTTCCTTCCGGCCGCTCCAAAAGGAATAGCCCGCGATCACAATAGAGAGGGCCAGCAGGCCAACGGCCGCTCCAACAGCCCACCTCCATCGGTCGGTGACCAAGGCCAAGACTCGTGTCGTACTGTCCATCAAGGCATGGCGCGGATCGGCGCGCCAATCAGGATTGTTTGTGCGAGGCCGAGTCATGATATGGTGCTACTCCCTATGAGACGACTGGTCGCTGGTGCGCCCGACAGGACTTGAACCTGCGACACAGGGTTTAGGAAACCCTTGCTCTATCCATCTGAGCTACGGGCGCTTGTTCCTTTGTTACCTGATAGTTACGTTGGAACTGTACAAGCTTTCCTTGAAGGGCATTCTCGGCCTTACTGTCCATATACTGTCCATCGGTTTCCTCGACCCGCCCCACCAACAGATTCACCGCCCGCCGTTTGTTCTCTGGCGTCGGATGGCTATAGCGCATGGTCATGGCAATTTCCGAGTGTCCAAGTAGTTCCTTCACGGTTACCAAATC
>DATMXF010000013.1:0-30159 GCA_035561835.1 Patescibacteria group bacterium | reverse complement strand
AAACTGCTTGGTGAGTGTAGGCTCAAGCTGAGTGAAAAGCTGAAAGAGTTTGGAAAGGTCCTCGCGCCTGATCCCGATCCCGGTATCGGATACGGCGATCTCGACGCATTCGCCAGGGTCGAGGGTATAGGGTTTTGGGTTTTGGGTTGTGAACTCGACACTCCGGACTCGGAGCTCGAAATCATCTTTGCGGTGACAGTGATCCGCCCACCCGCCGGCGTGAACTTTACAGCATTCGAAAGCATGTTATAGAGGATCTGCCTGAAACGGATGGGATCAGCCTTGATGATCGGCAAGTCGTGATCCATCGACAGCTCAAGGACCTGTTGCTTCTGCTTGGCCTGTGGGCGAAACGTGTAGACAGCCGCCTCGATAGCCTCTCGAAGCGGGAACGCCTGGGGTTGAAGGAGCAGCTTACCCGCCTCGACCTTGGAGAGGTCAAGGACATCATTAATCAGGGCAAGGAGGTGCTCTCCGCTCTCGCTGATGTGCCTCGTAAACTGCAATTCCTTCTCGCGTAAGGAGCTGACGGCGAGGTCCTGAAGAATCGAGGCAAAGCCGATAATCGAGTTCAACGGCGTTCGGAGTTCGTGGGACATGTTGGACAGGAATAACGACTTGTGGCGGGAGGCCTCCTCGGCCAGATGTTTCGCCTCTTGCAACTCCCGTGTGCGCTCTTCGACTGCGGCCTCGAGTCGGTCACGCGCTTCCTGAATGGCGACATCGCGTCGCTGGATCTGCGCCAGCATCTCATTAAACCCGGCGATCATCAGGCCCAGCTCGTCCTGACCGGATCCGGCGACTCGGACCGAATAGTCTTGCTTTTCCGACACGATGGCTGCCGCCTGCGCAAGGTTTATAATCGGTCGAGCGATCACACCCTCCAGCGTTGAAGCCAGGAATAGCGCGACCAGTGAGGAGACCAGCAGCACGCCACACACGATCAATACGCTGACTTGCAGGCGAGCATATGCCTCTTGCGTGTCCGCCTGAATGTACACTGTTCCGACCTTCTCGTGATCCAGGATGATCGGTTGAAACATGATCAGACGCCTGCCCTCGAATCGACCTCCATCTGCGCCGGACGCGGCCGGAATCGCGTCGTCCTCCAGAGGCCGGCGTCGATACACGGCAAAGGTGTTCCCTTCCTTCGTGAAGATGACCGCCAGCGTGATTCGAGCATCCTTCCGCAGCGCGGCAAGCGTCTGTTCTGCGGCCTTCGAATCGTTGAATGTGAGAGCAGCGGCGCTATTCGCCCCGATGACGTCAGCCAGACTCATCAGCTCTCGGGTCATAATAGAGCGGTAGATCACCAATTCGTAGATGATGAGGGCGACGCCGGTCAGCAAGAGCGCAACGATGGTGGTCAGCATCGTGATGCGCCTCAGTTTCTTCCGGATCGGGACATCCTGGAACAGCCGCATCTTATCGTTTTCCCGATACGATTCGCGCCAGCCGAAGCAGATGCGAACTGATCTGCAGATTCGCCCTCTCAGCGGCATCCACGTTAATCTCAAATTGGATCTTATCGTCGACCGTAATCAGGTTGATCATCCCGCCGCGCCGGGCAAATCCACTGATATCGCTGACCGTCAACGTGCTTGTCCCATTGAGCTGATCCAGAATCTCCGCCAATCGACTTGCCAGTGCGGGGCTGATGTACAAGATATGGCAGAACTCCAGATTCTCCGGCGTCTTAAACTGTTTCACGACGACCCGACGACCCTTCGATTCCTGGCCCTCAATCGATTGAAGCGCGCCCGCCATCGGACCGCCGTCAACCACGCCGATGCAGATGGTGTATTGCGACGTACGGAAGGCCTGCGCAGGCCACTCGACGAATTTAGAGAACTGATAAAGAAACGCCGCCTTCACCTGGTATTCAAGAGGCGATAGCTCGGCATATGTCCGATCGGGAAATAATCCATCTACTCCGCCGACTGTCACCAGCAAGCAGAGCAGCATCGCACATGTAAAGACACGCCTCCGGATTACAGGTCAGAACCGCCAGGAGGCCTGCACATAGACGCTGCGCTGAACCTCAAGAGGCTGCACCGGAACACCAAAGATGCTGCCCCACTCCGGGTGTCGGTTGTCCAGAAGGTTCTGGCCGACCAAGCTCAGTTCGAACGCGTTGGTCGGCCGCCACCCCAGACGGAGGTCGAGACGCAGGTAGGCCGGAACAGTCGGCTCCAACTTAGGCAAGCGATCGACAAAGAAGGCCGACGCATCAAACTGAAGGTGCCAGGGCAGATCCAGGAGGGAGCGCACCTGCACCTGATGGCGAGGCGAACGTCTCTGATCTTGCGTCCCCTCGACACTGGTCGCATCAGGATGAAGATCGATCTTCAGGTAGGAGTAGTTGAGATGCAGGCGCCAGAAGCTGACAGGGTGCCAGGTGCTGGCGATCTCGACACCATAGGTGTTCCCCCGGACATCCGGTTGTCGAACAGGAAGGGCTGCACGATGTGAGGGGGGCTGGCGCCCATCACAGGGATAGAGGCGCCGGGTTCGGCCGTCCTCAGGTTATCGTAGATCGTGTAGAAGCCGGTCAGATCGACTGACAGCCACTCGCTCGGCTGCACCCGGTAGCCCAACTCGAAGGCCAGCAGTTCCTCAGAGGTAAAGTCGGAGTTGCCCGTCGATTGGACGAGTATAGGAAGCCCACCAGGGCCCGGAAACGCGGCCGCATTGGCCCGGACATCTCGCTCGAATCGGGCGGGTGTCCGGACCGCCCGCGAGATTGCGGCCCAGATCCGATTCCACTCGTTGGGGGAGTACAGCAGTCGGGCGTTCGGCTGAGCCTCGAAGCCGGAGTAAGGGATATGCTCAAACTTCGACCCGAGGGTCAGTGTGAGCCGCTCCGGAATCAGAGCGATCTGGTCCTGGATAAATCCGCTCACCAGATGATCGGTTCTGTGGGTCGGCGTGAAGACCAGCGAGGAACTATTGTTCATGTCATCGATCGTCACGCGCGTATCCAAGCCCCAAATCAGATCGTGGCGTGTCCCGATGGGGAAGCGGTATTGAAACTCGAGATCGACGGTATCCCGCATCTCGTGTAACAGCACTTCGTCACGATGGGTCCGGTCGTAATAAAACTGGAGGGTTGTCTCTCGACGATCCGCCATCTTATGTTTCCAGCGAGTCAGGACATTGCCTCCCGCAAAGTCGTCTCGACCGTTAGCACCGGCTGAGAAGGGGGGTAGGAGGGAGGGGACCGTCAGCGTCTAGCCGAAATCGCCCTTATACAGATCGCCCTGGACCGTCAACGTATCGCGGGTGGAAGGCTCCCAGTCCAGTCGGAAGCCACCCCGGTATGTTCTCCAATCGTCAATGCCCTCGTGGCCAGTGGCGGTTACGAGGTTGTCGCGATTCGCATACTTGAAATAGCCCCGTTAGAAGAGGTTATCCCCTACCCGTCCACCGTAGCGCGTTCCCACGAACCCGCGTTCCTCGCTTCCCCCGCCGACCTCGACGTAGCCTCCCTGTGTCGCCTTCGCCCGTTTCGTGATGACGTTGATCACGCCGTTGACCGCATTGGCGCCCCAGAGTGTCCCGCCGGGTCCGCGGATGACCTCGATCCGGTCGATATCCTCCAGCAGGGTATCCTGTACATCCCAGAAGACCCCGGCGAACAACGGCGTATAGACGCTCCGTCCATCGATCAGGACCAGGAGCTTGTTTGAAAAGGTGGCATTGAAGCCGCGCGCGGAGATTGCCCATCGGTTCGCGCCGAATTGGGCCACCTGAAGACCGGGCGCCAGGCGCAGCGCCTCAGGGATGCTCTTGACACCGGCGCGGCGGATATCCTCTCCGGTAATGACGAAGACGGCCGCGGCACTCTCCCACAACCGCTCTTCTTTCTTCGAGACTGACGTGATCTCCACGCTCATCAACTGTTCGAGCGTCAGCTCCGTCAGGTCCGGTGGGTGGTTCACAGCCGCGGAAGCGGTGTGAGCCCATCCGACAATAAGAACCCACGTCAGCACGACAGTCTATCCGGCTCTGGCCATCCGCCGACTCAAGAGGATCGCCCGACGTCCGGCTCGCTTCCGCGACAGTCGCTTGCACTCGTTCATGTTCACCTCCAATAGCCGCGCGGGCGCGCAATGCTGAGTCTGGTCATCCGTTGAGGGAGCCTCCTCTCTCACTATCCTGGGTCAAGAGGCACTCTGCCTGAGACGGATCGCGGAAGACCCGATATTGTTTTCGTCACGTCGTTATAATTATCCAAAGAAAGATAACAATATGATATTCAGACATATGATGTCACATAGTTTCTAATGCTATTATGCGATTGAGAATACTGGCCTTAAATTGGATGTTGCCTTCACGATAGGAAGTAATGCGATGGCTGAAGCGTCGGCACAAAGTCTCAGGGAGAGGTGGTCTGGATAGGTTGGCACGGGGCCGTTTGGCTACCGTCAGGCTGGACACTCAAGCGGCAGAGCCCCATCATCGATGACCGGCACCAAAGATTACCGTCGGTCGTCAGCCTGATGCGTCACAGTAATGATCGTATGGATGCCGCCTCGGATGTAGAAGTCGGCGATCAGCTTCATGGAGCGCGGCCGGCACGCCTTCACGAGGTCGTCCAGGATCCGGTTGGTCACGGCCTCGTGGAAGTGGCCCTCGTTTCGGAAGGACCAGAGATAGAGCTTGAGCGCCTTCAACTCGATACACAACCGGTCCGGGACATAGGTAAGCGTGAGGGTCGCGAAGTCCGGTTGGCCGGTCTTCGGGCAGAGGCAGGTAAACTCGGGGCAGATCATTCGGATCTCGTAATCGCGCCCCGGTTCAGGATTCGCAAACGTTTCAAGCTCTTTCGACGGTTGGGTGGACATGGCTATTATCCGCGATTATAGACAGTTCCTGCACCGCATCAAGACCTTTTGTCGCCGCCTCGCCCAAAACCCCCAAACTCCCCTTTCACAAAAGGGGGGCGAGGGGGGATTTATTCGATCCGGAAACGTTGCGAACGCAGGTGCTCATTCTTACAGCGTGGACACCGGGACGGATCGCTGAACCTGGTTCTGTCTTTGAAGTGATAGCCGCAATCATCACAGGTCGGGGGATGGATGAGCAAGCGGGATGGACGGGCGACGGTGCGACTGATATGTTCGAGGTCATCGATAATAATCTTTTTGGATACGACAAAGTTCCTGGCCAGCTCGTCCAGCGTCCATTCGCGATCCCTGAGCATGGCCATGATCTCCTGCCGCCTCGTCAGTTCCATCGTCGCCCCTCAAAAAAGGGTATAGGGTGTAGGGTATGGGGTATAGGGTTATAAGACATTGGTCTTCCCTCCATGCCCTTGACCCTAGACCCTCTCTTTAGCGTCCCGCAGCCGTGTCCACAAACGAAACTCGTAGAGCCGGGAGATGATTCTGAGGCCGCGGAGATCGTCGAAGTACGAGTAGATGACCGGAGTCACCAGCAGCGTGATCAGGAGGCAAAGGGTCTGGCCGCCGACCACGGCGGTGGCGAGTGAGGCCCGGGAGGCGGCGCCATCGCCCTTCCCTAAGGCGACCGGCAGCATCCCGGCAATGATGGCGAGCGTCGTCATCAGGATCGGCCGAAGCCGCGCACGGTCGGCCTCCAGTTGCGCCTCGTAGCGCGGCTTACCTCTCCCGCGTAACACATTCGTGAAGTCTACCTGGAGGATGGCATTCTTCTTGACGACCCCCATGAGGAGGAACAGTCCCATGACGCTATAGATATTCAGGGTCTGACCTGCGGCCAGGAGACTCGCCAGACCGAAGGGAATCGATAGGAACATCGAGACCATGATGGTGATCGGGTGGATGAAACTCTCGAACTGGGCCGCGAGGACGATGTAAATGAACGCGATGGAGAGGACAAAGGCAATCGCGAAGTTGTAGAACGCCTCGGCCATCAACTTGCCGCGGCCCAAGTACGCGGTCGTGTAGCCGGGAGACAGCGCTATCGTTTGAATGGCGGCATCGGCCTGGGCGGTCGCCTCGCCCAGCGCCATCTGGTGGAGGTTCGCCTGGACCGTGATCTGCCGCTCCTGGGCATAGCGGTCGATCTGCGCCGGCGCCCGTCCCGGGTTAAGTCTCACAACATTGTTCAGCATCATCAATCGCCCGGCAGCAGTCGGTACCGTCAGGGCCGATATGACGGAGGCATCCTTCCGGTAGTCGTCCTTGAGCCGCAGGCGGACGTCGTACTGCTCTCCTCCCTCCCGGTAGAAACCGACCTTCTCTCCACCCACCATCGTCCGGAGCGCGAGCGCGACATCCTCCGCCCTGATCCCAAGATCCGACGCCTTCTGCCGGTCGATCCAGACCTGCACCTCGGGTCGCCGCTGGGCCTGACTGGTGTCCACATCGACGAACCCGGGGATGGCAGTAAGACGCTTGATGAGGGCCTGGGCGTAGCCATCGAGTTGCTGCAGGTCCGGGCCACGCAGCACGAGGTTGAACGGCGTCTGCTTGAATCCGCCCCCTGAGATCAGCCCGATTTGCTGCACGCTGATTCTCAGGTCCGGGTACTTCCTGAACCTCTGTCGAACCTCCTGCATGATGGCCTGCTGCGAGCGTGTCCGCTTCCTCAGGTGCGTAAGTCCCACATAGATCGAGGCATCGGTGATGTTGGCCCGATCCTTCCCCTGCACCCCGATGCTGGTGAACAGATGCTCCACCTCAGGGATGGTCTTCAGATCGGCCTCAAGCCGCTGAAGAATCCCGTCGCTCCGATCGAGTGAGGCGCCGGGCGGTGTCTCGACGATCACCTCGAATTCGCTCATATCGTCATCGACGACGAAATCCGGCTTCATCTGCCTGCCGATGAGGACGGTTGAGAACAGCAGTAAAACGGCCAGCAGCAGGACAACAGCCCGGTGGTTCAGACACCAGATAAGGAGTCGATCGTAGTTGCGCTCCAGAAAGGCATAGACGCGCGTCGTCTTGGATCCCTGATCGTGCGCTCGGTGTCCGCCATGCCCTTCTCCGAAGGCCTCCGATGGTTCGACCGGGTTCACCACAGGCTTCAGCATTCGGGCGGAGAGCATCGGGGTCAGAGTGAACGCCACCAGCAGCGAGACGAGGATGGCGAAGGTCGCCGTCAGGCCAAAGCTGTTCCAGAACCGTCCCACGAGCCCCCCCATGAAGGCGACAGGGAGGAAGATGACTACTAGCGAAAGGGTCGTGGCCATAACCGCCAGAACAATCTCCTTCGCGCCGGTCACCGCCGCCTCCATCGGGGGGCGATGTTCCTCCTCAATGTGGCGGAAGATATTCTCGAGCACGATGATGGCGTCATCGATGACGATCCCGGTGGAGAGGGAGAGGCCAAGCATCGTGAGATTATTCAGGGTAAAGCCGGCTATACGCATGATGGTAAACGTGGCGATGATCGAGACCGGGATCGAGATCGCGGCGATGAAGGCGGGCCGAAGGCGAGCAGTTGAAAGGAACAGGACGACAGTCACAGCGATTGAGCCGACGACAACGGCGAACAACAGATCCGGATCGCCATAGAAAAACGCCAGGGTGATACCCGCCATGAGTGCGCCCAGGGCGGCCTGCTCCCACCGCGCCAGACGCCCGATGAAGAAGGCCACGATGAGGCTGGCCAGCAGCCCGCCAAGCATCAGGTGCTCCTCCACCTCCGCGATCGAGCGCTTGATGAACCGCGACACGTCGCGCACCACCTGGAACTCCACATCAGGCGGCAGGTTGGCTTTAATCTCTTGCAGCTTCGCCTTGACTCGCTCAACAACGGCCACGGTGTTGGTCCCGGACTGCTTCTGAACCAGGAGGGACACGGCGCTCTTGCCGCCAAGGCGGGAGAGGGTTCGGGGTTCCTCTTCGCCGTCCAGTGCGGAACCGATATCTCGAATCCGAACAGGGGCGCCCTTGTAATCCGCGACGATCAGGTCGCTCCAGTCGGCTGCCCGCTCAATCCGCCCCAACGTCCGGAGCCCCTGCTCCCGCGTCTGCCAGGTGATGTTGCCCCCAGGAACCTCGACGTTCTGGCGCTGGACAGCCGCCTTGACCTGTTGGATCGAGAGATTGTAGGCCTCGAGGCGGTGAGGATCCATGACAAGCTGAATCTCTCGCTTCCGATCGCCGACGAGGGTGACCGCCCCAATATCCTTGATGGTTTCGAGCTGCCGTTTGATCTTCTTGTCGGCGAGTTCCGTAATCTCGCGGGCCGAGCGCTTGCCGGAGACGACAATCGCCAGGATCGGAGCAGCGTCGGGGTCGAACTTCTCGATGGCCGGGGCCTCGGTGCCCTGGGGAAACGCTGAGACGACCGCCGCCACCTTCTCCCGGACATCGTTGGCCGCCTCGTCGATCTTGCGCTCCAGGACAAACGTCACAAAGACCTGGGACTGCCCCTCGATGGTGGTTGACCGCAGCTCGTCGATCCCGTTGATCGTGTTGACGGCCTCCTCGATCCGCTTCGTGATGTTACTCTCGATCTCCTCCGGGCTCGCGCCTTCCAGCCTCGTCGTGATCGTGACGGTGGGCATATCGACCTTAGGAAAGACATCGAGCCCCAGTTCCCGGAACGACGCCAGCCCCATGACAACGAGGGAGACGATGAGCATCGTGGTGAAGACAGGCCGTTTGACGCAGATATCAATCAGTGACATGGGTTATTTCGCGACCACTTGAACCGTGGCGCCGCCGAACAGTTGACTTAAGCGCGAGGTGGCTACCTGCTCCCCCGGTTGAAGTCCCTCAACGATCTCAACCAGCCCATCCTGGCGCTCGCCGACCGTGATCCGGCGCTCTTGGGCGACACCGTCCTTGACCACGAACGCCTTGGTGACCCCTACGAAGTAATAGACGGCTTCCTCCGGGATGAAGGGAATGCCGCGGTCAAGCCGGATCTCGAGCCGCGTCTTGGCGAAGGAGCCTGGCTTCAACAATCCCTCGCGGTTGGGCACCCGCGCCTCGATCGGAAATGTCCGGGTGTCGGTAAAGACGGCCGGACCAACCCGCTTGACCGTCCCGCTGAATTCGCGGCCTAGGTAGGCCTCGACCTGAACCTTCACCTCCTGGCCAGGCCGGATCTGTCCCTGGAACCGCTCCGGCACTGACGCCTTCAGCTTCAAGGGATCGTCACGGACGAGGGTCAGCAGCTTGGTATTCTGCATGCTGCCGCCGGCGATGTACTGGCCGGCGGACACGTTCCGCTCTTTGATAGAGCCATCGATGGGCGCCCGGATCACCGTGTACTGGAGGTTTCGACGAGCGAGATCCAACGCGGCCTGCTGCTCCCTAAGCTGGTCCCGAAGCGCCCGTACCTGACCCAGCGCGTTGTCAAGCGCTGCCTTCAGGGCGTCGCGCTTCGCCATCGCCGTATCAACGTCGTTGCGTGAGACGGCCCCTTCCTTGTACAGGTTCTGCATCCGCTCGTACCATAAGGCGGCGTCATCATAGTTGGCCTTGGCCTGGCGGACTACCGGCTGCCGGTCGTCGGATAGCATATCTCTGTCGTCCAGCGCTCCCAGCCGTGTCCGTGTTTGCTGGAGGATCGCCTCAGCCTTCTGAACCTGCAACTGAAAGTCGGCTTGGTTAATCTGAAGCAGCGGCTGCCCTACTTTCACCCGGTCCCCCAGGTCAACTATGATCCTCTCCACCGCCCCCGAAACCTGCGCGTACACCGCAACCTCCTCGTCCGCTTCGAGGGTCCCCACGACCTCTACGCGTCGCATCACATCCCTGGCCTCGACAGGGCCCACCGTAATCGCGATGCTCTGCTCCTTCGCCGTGGGCGCGCTGTTCGCAGCCTGCTCTCGCGAACATCCCAGGAGGGGCAGCAGCAGAAGCAGCGACAATCGAAGCCCTCGCAACAGGACGTCGCGTCTCATCGCTCGATCCCCTTCAAAAAGATCGATACAAACTGCTCTACGACCTCTTCCGGCGAGGACCGAGGAGGGCGTTTGACGCCGAACAGCTCATGGATCAACAGATAATGCACGACCATCCCGATGAACCCCCGCGCAGCAATCAGTGTGTCCATCGACCGGAATCGCTTTTCCCTAATCCCTTTACGGATGTAGTTGCTGAGAAACTCGTGCAGCCTTTTGACTCGGGATTCAAAGAAGATCTCGGACAGCTCGTGCCCTTCGAGCGCGCTGAACAGCAGGAGTCGCATGAGGCTGGGATCGGCTTCCGTCTGCTCGATCATCTTCAGACCCACCGCCCGAAAGACCCCGGCATCGTCTTTCCTTTGCGCGACTGTCGCTGCGCTCGCCAGCAACTCCTCCGTCACGGACTTCGCCTCGATGATCGCGGAATACAGCTCACGCTTCGTCGCGAAATGCCTGTAGATCATCGCCTCGCTGATGCCGGCGGCTTCGGCGATCTCGCGTGTCCTGGTCCCCCTGAATCCCTTCCGCGAGAACAGCTCCACCGCCGTCTCGACAATCTGCTGTCGGCGCTCTTCAGCGCTCAGGCGCTCTTTCATCGTGGCTCCTCGAAAAATAGCTGTCAGCGACCAGCCGTCAGCTTCGGAGGAATTCCTCCTCGGATCCCCCCTTTGCTAAAGAGGGTTGGGGGGATGTTCATGCTGCAAGTAAGCACTTACATACTTACGTGATCCAATAATAATGTCAATTCCTTTTTGCCGCCGAAGAATTACGCCGGACAATGGGTTGAGGCAGTGTTGGGGCGGATCGATGGGTACGCACGCCATCGATAACTAAAGGGCATGCAGCTTGGCGAAGTGGGATATTTCAGGCTTGCGACCGTTCGCTACTCTGTAACCTTGAAGACCTGATCGTGCGGGCGAACACGCTCGCGGACCTTGACCCCGATCAACTGGCCAGGCTCCGCTTGTTGGAGCGCCAGATGTTCGAGTTGGATCGAATCCACCCGCTGTGTGAATTCGGTCGTGTGGCCCTTGATGTGGATGGTGTCACCGACTACCAGATGGCCCTCGGTCATCTCAATTGCGGCTACCCCCACCTTGGCGAAATACTCTTTGACGTAACCCACTTTCATCTCCGGCATGGCATTCCTCCTTGCCCTTCAGCCATAGATCCAAGCGTTTGTAATTGCTCCGTTCGCCGAGACGGATATCTGCCTACACCGGGTCCTTGGTAAGCTGTTGAAGTCGCTTTATCATATCGCGACATAGGCACTGAGTCAAACCGCCACAGACCGTTCTATCGATCCGAGTTACCGTATAACAATTCAAGGGGCTCACGAAATTACTTGACCAGGAACTCTGGACATCGTAGCTTGAGACTAGAGGGTTCGCATCGGAGCGTCATACCGACCCTGCCCTCTACATGTAGACGGTAAGGAGGGGAACACAGATCTATGAAGGTTGAGAGACCCGCACCGCGAACTATTGCCTATTTCTCTATGGAGGTCGCACTCGAAAGCCCTCTGCCTACATACAGCGGAGGGCTTGGCGTATTGGCGGGTGACATGCTGCGCAGCGCCGCCGACCTGGGGCTGTCTATGGTCGGTGTCACGTTGCTGTACCGAAAGGGCTACTTTTCACAACGGCTCGATGAGGATGGACGCCAATACGAGGAGCCGGCGGCATGGCCCGTAGACGAATTCCTCGAGCTGACGGACAGCACATGTCTGGTAGAGATCGAGGGGCGGCAGGTCACCGTACGCGCGTGGCAGTACCTGATCACCGGGGCGGCAGGCGCCGTCGTTCCCGTATTGCTGTTGGATACTGATCTGCCCTGCAACGATCCCTATGACCGCACCCTGACCGACTACCTGTATGGCGGCGACCAGCGGTATCGCCTGTGCCAGGAGGTCATTCTCGGAGTGGGCGGGGTGCGCATGCTGCGCGTGATGGGTTATACCCGAGTCTCCAGGTTCCACATGAACGAAGGGCATGCCGCTTTACTTGCGCTGGAGTTGTTTGCCGAGGAGTTCAAACAGATGCCGCAGCGGCGGGAGGACGCCATCGATCTGGTGAAGCGCCTCTGTGTCTTCACCACTCACACACCGCTCCCCGCCGGTCACGATCAGTTTCCGCTCGATCTGGCCCAACGCGTCCTGAATCCGGACCAGTGGGAAGCGGTGCAAGCTCTCGGCTGTTGCAACGGCTCGCTCAACATGACATCTGTCGCACTCCATTTGAGCGATTACGTGAACGGGGTAACCAAACGGCACAGTGAGGTGTCACGTACCTTGTTTTCAGATCGCACCATCGGCTCCATCACCAACGGCGTGCATTCCGCCACCTGGACCGCCCCGGCATTTCGCGCCCTGTATGATCGATACACCCCGAATTGGCGAGAGGACAGCTTCCTCCTGCGGTACGCCCTTGGTATTCCCCTTGACGCCATTCGTCAGGCCCATGACGAGGCCAAGCAGTTGCTGATCAAAGAGGTAAACAGGTTGGCGCACGCAGACTTGAATGAGCATGCCTTCACCATAGGCTTTGCACGGAGGGCGACGTCCTACAAGCGCCCGGATCTCCTTTTTTTCGATCCGGAGCGGCTCAGGCGTATTTCGCTCCAGCACGGCCCGTTGCAGGTGATCTTTTCCGGCAAAGCGCATCCCAAGGATGAAGAGGGAAAGGCGCTCATCCAAAAAATATTCCACTGGGCGAGGGAGCTCGCGCCTCAGGTCAAGATCGCTTACCTGCCCAATTACGATATGGATCTGGGTTTGTTGCTCACCTCGGGCGCGGACCTCTGGCTCAATACACCACAGCCGCCGTATGAAGCATCCGGCACCAGTGGGATGAAGGCGGCCCACAACGGCGTGCCGAGCCTCAGCGTTCTCGACGGCTGGTGGCTGGAAGTACTTGTGGAAGGGGTGACGGGCTGGGCTATCGGCTCCAGAGACAACGGGACGGTATTCGAGAGGCGGGACGACAAGGACGCAGAGGAACTCTACTGCAAGCTGGAGGAAATCATCCTGCCTCTTTACTACGGTGAGCCCTTCCGATGGGTGGAGTTGATGCGATTTACGATTGCGCTAAACGCCTCTTTCTTCAATACGGATAGGATGATCCACGAGTACGTCACGCACGCCTACCGAGATCGGTAGCCGCCGCCAGGCGCCATGCCGCCGGTTCCGGTTGCTCACCTGTCGCACTTCCTCTATAATACCGCATAATGATCTCTGCTGAGAACATGCAGGTGTCGGCCACCCGTGAGGTTCCACACGTACGCGATGGCATAGTCCGGTCGCTTCAGCGGGAACTGGACAGCCTGAAGGCCGAAGGCCTGCACCGATGGCTCAGACAGGTCGATGGTCCACAAGGCTCACGGATTTCTGTAGACGGCAGGGAGGTGATCCACCTCGCCGGAAGCGACTATCTTGGCCTGGCCTGCCACCCGCGACTGAAAGAGGCCGCCTGCCAGGCCACCCTGCGATACGGCTGCGCCGCCGCCTCTGCCCGTCTGATCTCGGGTAATTACGATCTCTATCCCCAACTGGAGGAACGACTTGCCCGCTTCAAGCACGCCGAGGCTGCCCTCCTGTTCAGCACCGGGTACCAGGCCAACCTGGGCGTGATCTCCGCCCTGATGGACTCCCAGGGCGTCGTGTTCAGCGATGCGCTGAATCATGCCAGCATCGTTGACGGCTGCCGGCTGTCGCGAGCCAAGGTCAGGATCTTTCCGCACAACGACTTGGCCGCCCTGGAGCATCTGTTGACACGAGAGATCTCCGCCGGGCGGCGACTCATCGTGGTCGATGGCCTCTACAGCATGGATGGGGACGTGGCGCCCTTGAGGGAGATCCTCGGACTCGCGGAACGCTACGACTGCATGACCATGGTGGACGACTCCCATAGCACCGGCGTACTGGGTGGGACCGGCCGCGGGACCGCCGAGGCGACTGGCGTGCTGGGTCGGATCGATATCGAGACCGGAAGCCTCGCCAAGGCGCTGGGCGGCTTTGGCGGCTATGTCGTCGGAAGCCGTACAGTCATCGAGTACCTGATCAACCGGGCCAGACCCTTCATCTTTACGTGCGCGCTGCCGCCCGCGGTTCTGGCTGCCGCACTCGAGGCGCTCACCCTCGTAGAAGAAGAGCCTGAATTGCGACAACGGCTGTGGGACAACACCCGGTACCTGAGGACGGGCTTGCAAGAGGTCGGATTTGAGGTCAGCCCAAGCGGAACCCAGATCATCCCTCTGATCATGGGTGAGCCTGATCGCGCCATGCGCTTCTGTCAGGAACTCCTGAACCGCGGCATCTTTGCCCAGGGGATCCGCTACCCTGCCGTCCCGCGCGGGACCGAACGGATCAGGCTTACCGTAACAGCCTCGCACAGCACGGCGGATCTGGATTCCGCGCTGACAGCTCTAGCCGAGACGGGGCGGGCACTCCAACTCATCTAGACTTCCTCCCGAAAGGGAGCAGCAGAACACGGGAGCAACGATGGCACAAAGCAGTGGAACCGCTGGGGATCTGAAGGGCAGGCAGATCGCCTTCGTCCTGATCTTACTGGTCGTCCTTGTGCTTGGAAGCCAGACGGTCCCGCTCTACTCTGACTGGCTCTGGTTTCAGGAGGTGAAACTCACCAACGTCTTCGTTACGATGCTCAGGACGCAACTGACGCTGGCTGTCGCGTTCGGCCTGACCTTCGCGGTCCTGCTGTACGTAAACCTGTATATGGCCAGTCGATTGACCGCCACCGATGTCCTCCTCGAGGTCGAGGACAGGTTCGGACTTCCCAGCCGTTTTATCATCGAACCGTACTTCCGCCGACTCTTGATCCCCGGCGTTCTCGGACTCGGAGTCTTCTCGGCATTCCGGGCGGCCGCCGCATGGGAACGTTACATCCGTTTCGCCAACGCGCTACCCTTTGATATTCAGGACCCGATCTTTCGGCAGGACGTCGGCTTTTATGTCTTTAAACTGCCCTTCCTCTCCTTCCTGTACGGATGGCTGATCAGCTCAGTCATCCTGATCCTCTTCATGACCGCCCTGACGTATGTTCTCTTCAGAGGCATACAGATCACGACCCAGGGGCCGATCATTGCCCGCTTGGCGAGGACGCACCTGCTCGTGCTCGGCGCATTGCTGTTCCTGATTAAGGCGGCAGGCTACCGACTCGACACGTACCAGCTCCTCCACTCCCCTCGCGGAATGGTCTTCGGCGCCGGCTATAGCGACATCAACGCCAACCTCCCGGCCCTCAATTTTCTGATGATCCTGGCGGTCTTTGTTGCCCTCCTCTGCCTGGCCCAAATCTTCCAGCGCGGCTGGCGATTGGTCCTGGTCGGCATCGGCATGCTGGTCCTCGCCAGCGTGATCGGCCAGGGTCTCTATCCCGGCTTCATCCAGCGCTTTCGCGTCGTCCCGAATGAGATCGTTGCCGAAAGCCCCTACATCACCCACAACATTCATTTCACCCGTCAAGCCTATGGACTCGATCGGATCGACGAGCGGGAGTTTCCGGCTGAGGAAACCCTGACCCGAGAAGACCTGCGACGCAACGATCTGACGATCAAAAACATCCGGCTCTGGGACCATCGTCCACTGCTGACGACGTATGGCCAGCTCCAGGAGATCCGGACATACTATAAGTTTATGGACGTGGACAACGACCGGTACCAGATCGACGGCGAGTACCGGCAGGTCATGATCTCGGCCAGAGAGATGTCGCAGCAACATCTTCCCGGCCGGAGTTGGATCAATGAGCATCTGATCTTTACCCACGGCTACGGGGTCGTTCTCGGGCCCGTCAACCGGGTTACCCCGGAAGGGCTGCCGGAGTTCCTGATCAAGGACATCCCGCCTGTCTCGACCACGCCGATCAAGGTCACGCGTCCGGAGATCTACTACAGCGAGGTCTCCAACGACTACGTCATCGTCAAGACGCAAGCCCAGGAGCTGGATTACCCATCGGGCGATAAAAACGTCTATAGCACGTATACCGGCGACGGGGGTGTGCCGCTCACGACCTTCGGACGAAAACTGCTGTTCGCCACCCGCTTCGGGACGCTCAAGATCCTCCTCTCGCAAGACCTGACGTTGGACAGCAGGATTATGTATCACCGGCAGATCTCCGAGCGAGTCCAGAAGGCGGCGCCCTTTTTAAGCTTCGATCGGGACGCGTATATGGTCATCGCCAAGGACGGCCGCCTGTTCTGGATCATCGACGCCTACACCGTCTCGGATATGTACCCATACTCCGAACCGATCCGCGGCGTGGGCAACTATATTCGCAACTCGGTGAAGGTGGTGGTAGACGCCTACAACGGGAGCCTCAGCTTCTACCTGGCCGATCCCACCGATCCCGTGATCAAGGCCTACGACCGGGCCTTCCCTGGACTGTTTCAACCGCTCGAGGCGATGCCGGACGACCTGAAGGCCCATCTTCGCTATCCTCAAGGGATGTTCAACATCCAGGCTAGGCTCTACAGCACCTACCATATGCAGGATCCCCAGGTCTTTTACAACAAAGAAGATCTCTGGAGCATCCCCGCTGATATGGAGCCTTACCATACCATCATGCGGCTTCCAGACGAGAAGAAGGAAGAGTTCATCCTCCTCTTGCCGTTCACACCGAATAAGAAAGACAACATGATCGCCTGGCTCGCGGCCCGCAGCGACCCGCCGCACTACGGGAAACTCACCGCCTTCAACTTCCCCAAGGCGAAGATGGTCTACGGCCCGCGACAGATCAACGCCCGCATCGACCAGGATTCCTTTATCTCGCAGCAGCTTTCGCTCTGGAGCCAACGCGGCTCTACCGTGATCCGAGGCAGCATGCTGGCCATCCCGATCGAACGGTCGCTGCTCTACGTCCAGCCGCTCTACCTGGCGGCTGAGAAGGGGTCGCTTCCCGAGCTGAAGCGGATCATCGTCGCCCATGGGAACCAGATCGCCATGGAAGAGACCCTCGACGCCGCCATAGCCCGAGTCTTTGGCGGCGCGGCGAGGGGGCCCGTCACGGCCATGATTCCGCCGGGCGGCGGCGCACCTCAAGAGATTGACAGCTCACTCAAGTCGCTGGCAGCTCGCGCCTACGACCATTACACGCGAGCGCAGGACATGCTTCGACAGGGCAATTTCGCCGGCTACGGCGAGGAGGTCAAAAGGCTGGAGTCGGCCCTGAAGGAGCTTCGCGCCCGCGCCGGCAAGTAACCGCCCGCCGGTCATTGTGAGGCCGGTGAAATCGCCTGAATCGATCTCAGTGTTCTGAGGCACAGGCCCTGAGGAACGGTGAGATTGCTTGCCCTACGACTCGCAATGACATGAATAGATCGGAGAAGGGATGCCATCAGCTATCAAGCGTGTAGCGGTTCTGGGGGCGGGCGTGATGGGGAGCGGCATCGCCGCCCACCTCGCCAACGTCGGGGTCCCCACCCACCTCCTCGATATCGTCCCACCGGAGCTGAGCGACGAAGATCGGCGCAAAGGACTCAGCAGGGAAAGCGCCGCATTCCGCAATCGCCTTGCGGCCAAAGGCCTTGACGCCGCCCTCAAGGCCTCTCCGCCCGCCCTCTTCTCGGCTAAAGACGTCCGCCTGATTACGATCGGAAATATCGAAGATCATCTCGGGCGGCTCTCTGAGGTCGACTGGATCATCGAGGCGGCGCCCGAACGGCTCGAGATCAAGCAGGCGCTCTTCGCCAAGGTTGAAGCCCACCGTAGATCGGGAACCTTCGTCAGTAGTAACACATCAGGGATCCCGATCCGGCTGTTAGCCGATGGGCGGTCTACCGACTTCCGTCGGCACTTTCTAGGCACGCACTTCTTTAATCCTCCGCGGTATATGAAACTCCTCGAACTGATCCCCGGCCCCGACACACTCCCCGAGGTGATGCAGCGGATGGCGACCTTTGCGGAACGGACGTTGGGTAAGGGGATCGTCTTCGCCAAGGATACTCCCAACTTTATCGCTAATCGAATTGCCACCTTCGGCCTCTTCACCGCCATGCGACTGATGATTGAGGGTGACTATTCAATCGAAGAGGTGGACCGACTGACCGGAAGCGCTATCGGTCGCCCCAAGACCGCCACGTTTCGGACAGTCGACCTCGTTGGCCTTGATACAGTGGCGCACATTGCCGCCCATATGGCTGAAGCTCTCCCGAACGCCACAGAACGGGGGGTCTATACTATTCCGCCGTTCCTCCTGGAGATGGTGAAACGCGGCTGGTTAGGCGAGAAGGCCGGGCAAGGGTTCTATAAGCGGGTCAAAGGAATCGAAGAAAACGAGATCCTCGTTCTCGACTACAAGACGATGGAGTACCGTCCAAGGCGATCGGTCGCCCTTCCTTCACTCGACATGGCGCAGGGAATCGAGGAGCCCGCGGAGCGACTTCGAGCGCTCGCCTATGCCGATGATCGCGCCGGCCGCTACGTGTGGCCGCTTCTTCGCGATATGTTGCTCTATACCGCCTACCGGATCCCTGAGATCGCCGATGACATCATCAGCGTGGATCGCGCTATGGCCTGGGGCCTCGGATGGGAACTGGGGCCGTTCGAGCTGTGGGACACGCTGGGGGTTGAGAAAGCGAGCGCCAGGATGGCGCAAGAGGGCAAGGCGCTCCCCCCCCTGGTGACTGCGCTGCTTCAGAGCGGCGCGCACAGTTTCTATCGTCGGGAGGCGGGACGGCAGTACGCCTTTGACCTGAGCGCAGCCACACAGGTCGAGACCACGGAGCGGACAGGGGTTATCCATCTCAGAACGTTACATGAACGGCAACAGGTGGTCGTTCGCAATCCCGGCGCGTCGCTGCTTGACCTGGGGGATGGGGTCGCCTGCCTGCAGTTTCATTCCAAGAACAACGCCGTCGGTCCTGATATCCTTCAGATGATACGAACCAGTCTGCAGCAGTGCGCCGAACGATTCGATGCCTTGGTGATCGGCAACCAAGGCAGACACTTCTGCGTCGGCGCGAACCTGATGGCCATCCTCTTCGAGGCCCAGGAGGAGAACTGGGACGACATCGAGCTGATGATACGGGCCTTCCAGGACGCCAACATGGCGCTCAAGTGTTTCGAGAAGCCGGTGGTCGCGGCTCCATTTTCCATGACGCTCGGCGGCGGGTGCGAGATCTGTCTGCACGCCGCAAGAATCCGCGCCGCTGCTGAAACCTACATCGGACTCGTGGAGGCAGGCGTCGGCGTAATCCCCGCCGCGGGCGGCTGTAAGGAGATGTTGCTCCGGAGTCTGGAAGGGATTCCGGATGGGGCTGAGGTCGATCTGCTGCCGTTTGTCCGCCACGCCTTTGAGACGATCGCCTTTGCCAAGGTCTCTACCAGCGCAAAAGACGCGCAGCGGCTGGGCTATCTGAGGCGAACAGACGACTTTACGATGAACCAGGATCACCTGCTGCACGACGCAAAGCAGGTAGCTCTTGGATTGGTTGCTGGAGGATATACCCCCCCTCAGCCGAGAGATGACATCAAGGTTTTGGGGACGCGCGTCATCGCCGCAGCCCGCACCCAGTTGTATAATATGAAGTGTGGAGGATATATCAGCGATCACGACCAACTGATCGCCGGGAAGCTGGCCGGTGTGCTGGCCGGCGGCGAGGTGACGCCCGGCACTCTGGTTAGTGAGGCGCATCTCCTGGATCTGGAGCGGGAGGCCTTTCTGAGTCTGTGCGGCGAGCGAAAGTCTCAAGAGCGCATGCAGCATATGCTGAAGACCGGCAAGCCGCTGAGAAACTGATAAACAGGGTTTAGGGTAAAGGGGTTAGGGTTTAGGGAAAGCTCAGATCATCTTTCTCCACTGTCCCCCTATACCCTCTACCCTATCCCCTATACCCTAGCTCTTAGGAGTGAGCAGATGAAAGAGGCAGTGATTGTGGCGGCGGCGAGAACGGCGGTGGGTAAGGCGCCGCGCGGTACGCTTTGCGCTACCCCTCCTACTGAAATGGCAGCGACTGTGATCGCCGACCTCCTGAAGCGTACGCCCGTCTTGGCGCCTGAAGAGATCGAGGATGTGATCATTGGCTGCGCCTTTCCGGAGGCGGAACAGGGGATGAATATGGCGAGGGTTGCGGCGCTGCGGGCGGGGTTGCCGTATACCGTTCCAGGGCAGACGGTCAACCGCTTCTGTTCCTCCGGACTGCAGACCATCGCTCTGGCGGCCGAACGGATCATGGCCGGTTTTGCTGACGTGATTATCGCCGGCGGGGCCGAAAGCATGAGCCTGGTCCCAATGAGCGGAAATACCTACGCGCCGGACCCTTACCTCGCTGAGCACTATCCGACCGTCTACATCTCGATGGGCAACAGCGCCGAAAACCTCGTTCAGGCGTACAAGGTGAGCCGGGAAGATCAGGACAGATTCGCGTTCGAGAGCCACCTCAAGGCGGCAGCCGCCATCAGGGAGGGACGATTCAAGGAGGAGATCGTCCCGCTCACCGTGGTGAAGAAAGCCCTCCGCGTGGCAGACAAGCCCCGCATCGCCACCGATGAGATAATTTTTGATACCGACGAGGGAGTTCGATTTGACACCTCCGCCGAGGCGCTGGCCAAGCTTCCTCCCGTCTTTCACAAGAACGGTACCGTCACTGCCGGCAATTCCTCCCAGACCAGTGACGGCGCTGCTGCGGTGTTGGTAATGTCACGAGAGAAAGCGCGGCAGTTGGGTCTGAAGCCGATCGCACTATTCCGAGCATTCGCCGTAGCCGGTGTCCCACCGGATCTGATGGGGATCGGACCGGTGGAGGCGATTCCGAAGGCGCTTACACTTGCAGGTCTCACCCTTGACCAGATCGACCTGATCGAGTTGAATGAGGCGTTCGCCGCCCAGGCGCTTGCCGTCATTCGCGAGCTGAGACTGCCCCTTGAGCGACTGAACGTCAACGGCGGCGCCATCGCCCTGGGTCATCCGCTCGGATGTTCCGGCGCGAAACTGACCACGACGCTGCTCTATGAAATGCACCGGAGACAAGCCCGCTACGGGATGGTGACAATGTGCATCGGCGGAGGGATGGGCGCAGCCGGCATTTTTGAGAGGGTATAGGGGAAAGGGTCTAGGGTATAGTAGAACTACTGATCATCTGCTTCCCTTACCCCTATACCCTAAACCCTACACCCTATACTCTGGCTCTTTGAGGAGGACCAGATGAATACCTTGAAGCCTGAGCTCGTGGCAGGCGGCAGCTTTCTCATCCGGGACACACCGGCCCAGGAGATCTTTACGCCTGAAGAGCTGAGTGAAGAACAGCAGATGATGCAGAAGCTGACACGCGAGTTCATCGAAGCCGAGGTCAAGCCCAAGGCGGAGCAGATCGAACACCAGGATTGGGACCTGACGCTGCTACTCTTCAAGAAGGCCGGGGAGATAGGACTGCTGTCGGTGGACATCCCCGCCAAGTATGGCGGCTTGGGGCTGGACCTGATCACCTCTACGGTCATCGCCGAGCAAATGAGTGCGGCGGGCTCGTTCGGCATCTCGCTGCTGGACCACTCGGGAATCGGATCGCTCCCGATCGCCTGGTTCGGTAATACCGAGCAGAAGGCCCGCTATCTGCCCCTGCTCGCAACCGGGGTCAAGGTCGGCTCTTACGCCCTCACAGAGCCAGGCTCCGGTTCCGATGCCCTCAGCGCCAAGACGAAGGCAGTCCTCTCACCTGACGGGACGTTCTACGCCCTGAATGGGACGAAACAGTTCATCACCAACGCGGGATTTGCCGATCTCTACATCACGTACGCCAAGGTGGACGGCGACAAGTTTACCGCGTTTATCATCGACAAGGACACGCCGGGCGTCACCCTGGGACCGGAAGAGAAAAAGATGGGGATCAAGGGGACCTCCACTCGAAGCGTGGTCCTGGAAAATGCCAGGGTCCCTGTGGAGAACCTCCTCTATGAAATCGGCAGGGGCCACAAGGTTGCCTTTGACCTGTTGAACATCGGCCGGCTCAAGCTCGGGGCCGGCTGCCTCGGTCTGTGCAAGCTGGCCCTGCGCGAAGCGGTCAGGTACGCGAAACAGCGAACCCAATTCGGACAATCGATCGCCTCTTTCGGCCTCATTCAGAAAAAGCTCGCCGAGATGGCAATTCGAACCTATGTCACCGAGTCGATGATCTATCGAACTGCCGGCCTGATTGAACGGGTCGTATCACGCATCGACCAGGAGGACGAGCGGGCCGGACTCGACACCGCCAAGGGGGTTGAGGAGTACGCCGTTGAATGCTCCATTAACAAGGTCTACGCCTCCGAGGCCCTTGATTACGTCGCTGACGAGACCGTCCAGATCTTCGGCGGGTACGGCTACATCGCGGACTTTCCGGCCGAGCGGATCTATCGGGATGCCAGAATCAACCGACTCTTCGAGGGGACCAACGAGATCAATCGATTGCTGATTCCTACGACGCTCTTCCGGAGAGCGTTGCAGGGACGCCTGCCGCTCTTCATGGCGACCCAGAAGGTCATGGCCGATCTGCTCGCCTACAGCCCGAGTCAGCAAGAGACGCCCAAAGGCTACCTTGGTGAGCAGATCCGGCTACTCCAGTTAGCGAAGAAGATCGCGTTGATGGTCTCCGGAGCCGCCGTCCAGAAGTATCGCGAGCGACTTGCAGATGAGCAGGAGATCCTCGGGGTACTGAGCGATCTGACGATCGAACTGTTTGCCATGGAAAGCGCGCTACTCCGCGCGCTGAAGTCGGCAGAGCGAGATGGGGAGGGCGCGGCAGAATCGAAATCGGATATAGTCAAGGTCTACATGAATGACGCCTTCGCCCGGATCGATCTGTTGGCCAAAGAAGGGCTGGCCTCGATGGAAGAGGGCGATACCCTCTGGACTCAGCTCAGCGCCCTGAAGAAGTTGACCCGTTACACGCCTGTCAACACCACCCACCTGCGGAGGGCCATCGCCGGACGCATCATCGAGGCGGCGGAGTATCGAGCCTGACGGCCCACTCCTCACCATCCGTCCAGCCCTCCTTCTTCCCGAGCGGGAGGCCTGTCTCCAGTATAGTTACCGGAGGAGGATTGCCCGAGATGTCCGGCACGCATCTACTTTTGGGCCATTAACTCACTGGCACTTTTGGAAGAGAAGGCGGAAAAAGGATCTCATGGGTGGGCATCCTGCACCTCCTCGCTAGGGTTCCTTGGCCAAATCCTTCGCATACTCGAGGATAAGGTAACCATCTCGGCGTGAAGTTCGGGCCATTTGTTGCGGTAGCTTCCGGCCCGGGCGCCACCAAAGGCGCCGCTCAGCCGAGCGCCCTTCCAGGTACACAGTTCTCGCCCGCCAGACGTGCGATCTCACGTCGGGCAAGGTCCCGGAGCCTGACCAGTTCTTCCCACCCGCTGCCTTCTGGTGTGATCGGAGGGCCGATCGCGACCGTGATCGGCCCATGTTTCGGCAGCCACGTGCCGTCAGGCAGGATCTCGCGAGTCCCTCTGAGCCCGATGGGGATCACGGGACGGCCTGCCTCGACGGCAGCCTTAAAGGCGCCGAGCCGAAACGGGAGCAGCCCAGGTGGCCGAAAGAACGTCCCCTCAGGGAAAAAGAAGAGAGAGCTGCCACCGCGCAGAACGGCCGTGGTGCGATCGGCAAGGGCCGCTCTCTTGGCAGGATCAAACCGCTCGACGGTGAGGTACCCGACTTTGCGGATTACCGTTCCGATGAGGAGGTAAGAGGTCAACTCGCGCTTGGCGACGAAGCGAAACTCCATTGGGAGGGTAGCGAGGAGGACGCCTGCATCGATGTAACTCGCGTGGTTAGCGGCCAAGACGGCCGGTGTAACGCCCTGGAGATTCTCGAGGCCCTCGACGTGGATCGGGCAGCCGGAGAGCGCAAGCACCATGCGACACCAACCCCTTACGAGCCGATTCGCAGGACGTCCCCGCGGCACAATCTGTAGGAGCACCCACAGCACCGGCAGCGGCACGAGGAGCAGTACCCAGATGTACGTACCAAACGCCAGCGCGGCTATCTGACCGGTAAGCCGCTGCAGCCGGGCCGCCGTATCTTGGATGCGAAGCCTCGTCAACTGTGTCGTGATCGACGGGCGCTCGCGCTCGACCTCCCCCCGTATATAGGCCTCGCGCGTTGCGTTCCGGCGGATCTTACCACTCGAGGTCTTGAGCACGGACCCGGGCCTGGCGATCAGTAGCATATCAGGCGGGGTCCCGATCACTGTCACCATGCGGTCAAGGAGCGCCGCCCTGAGCATGTCAAGGCTTTCCGGTTCCGTTTCGCGGCTCTCCGCGACCACAACGAGGCGTTCCGTGCCTGTCTCCTGGTCGGCAAGGCCGAAGGCGGCCACGCACCCCTTGCGAATGCCGGGGACCTCCCCCACAACCTCCTCAACTTCCTGCGGATAAAGGTTCCGGCCGGCTTTGATAATGATATCTTTCCGTCGGCCCGTGATGAACAACTCACCGTTGGCCCGATAGCCGAGGTCGCCAGAATCCATCCAGCCGTCGTGAAGGATCGCCCGCGTTGCCTCCGGATTTCGAAAGTAGCCGCACGTCACCGATGGCCCGCGGAATTCGATGCGTCCTTCGATCCTCTCGGCGACCGGGCGACCCTCCGCATCCACGATGCGTACCTCATGTCCCGGCAGGGGGTGACCGCATGAGACGAAGCGGAGGGGGTTCTCGTCCGCCGGTAGGGCGGGACGCGCCTCCCTCAACCGTTCAAAGGGCTCTCGAACCACCCGATCGACCCAGGGACCGTGTTCGATGGGCGGGACGGTCAGGTCCACCGAGGATTCGGCGAGGCCATACACCGGACACATCGCCTCCGCTTTGAAGCCATAGGAAGCGAAGCGACGGGTGAAGCGTTCGATCGTCTCCGGGCTGACGGGCTCGGAGCCATTGAATGCCAGCCGCCACGAGCTCAGGTCCAGGCCCTCGATTTCCGCAGCATTCACCTTCCGGACGCAGAGATCGAAGGCAAAGTTCGGCGCGGCCGAGAGGGTTGCGCGGTGGGCGTGGATCGCCCACAGCCAGCGCCCGGGACGAGCAAGGAAGGCAAGCGGCGATAGAATCGCGATGGGGATGCCGAAGTAGAGCGCGGTAAGCCAGGACCCGATCAACCCCATGTCGTGGTAGAGAGGCAGCCAGCTTACGCCGACGTCGGCGGGACTGATCGCGGTCACCTCGCCAATGGCCCGGATGTTCGCCAGGACGTTCCCGTGGGTGAGCAGCACACCCTTCGGATCGCCCGTACTGCCGGAAGTATATTGGATGAGTGCAGGGTCGTCGCTGCGTGGGCGAGGCGGCGACACCCTGCCCTCGCGCAGCGAGAGTTGCTCTGCCGTGGTGACTCCCTTCAGTGAAGGCACGCGCCCACGCAACAGTCTGGCAACGCGCTCGGCCTCGCCGAAAGTAATGAGCAGACGTGCCGCGGCGTTATGCAAGATGCCGACCTGACGTTCCGCGTATTCCTCGATGCGATCAAGGCGAAACGGGGGATAGATCGGGACGGGGACACCGCCCGCGAGCAGCGTCCCGAAGAAAACGTCAAAGAAGGCGGTCTCTGTCCTAAGCATGAGGGCGACCGGTTGGCCCTGTCCGAGACCGTGTTCCTGAAGGCCAGCGGCTATATTCATCGCCCCATTCCAGAGGGCACCGTAGCTGATCGGCGTTTCGGCTCCATCTTCCTGGCGGAGGAAGATGTGCGTTCGCTCCGGGTGGGCTTCTGCGTGAAAGCGAAAGACGTCCAGGAGCGTCTGGAAATCCGCCGGCGCGGCGATCCCGGGTTCGACCGGAGCTCGGGTCTCGGGGACGCCCTCGGCCGTAGTCGGCGACGCGGCTCGGATCGCATCTGCGAGATCGCGCGGGCTCTCGGCCCTGGCCATCACGGCATCCGGCAGGCGGACGCCATAGGCCCGCTCGAGCCGCAATAGTAGCTCGACCCGCTCGAGGCTGTCGATGCTGAGGTCGCGGTCGAGCGAGTTGTGGGGCGCTACGGGACCACGGAAACGGCCCAGCTCAGTGACGAATTCTTCGACGATCTCGAGCACCCGGCGCTCAACGGTGTTACGTCCCGTTCTCTCAATGGGCGGTGTTTGCACCGGGTATCTCCCTTCATTGCCAAGCTAAGCCCGCGTCTCCAACGCCGGGCACGTCATCGAAGCGGAGGACTATCGGGCCTAAAAAGTTTCGAGTTACGGGTTTTGGGTTTCTAGTCGAGAAGACTCGAAACTCGAAACTTAGGCTGATGGGCCGACCCACTCCTCACCGTCCGTCCAGACCTCCTTCTTCCAGATCGGCACAATCTCTTTCAGGCGATCGATGGCGTAGGCGCAGGCGGCAAGCGCCTCCCGGCGGTGAGGCGCAGAGACCGCAATGGCGACGCTTGCCTCCCCGATCTGTAGACGCCCGATCCTGTGCACTATTGCAATCTCATCTACCTCCCACTTCCTGCGGATCTCATCGGCGATCTCGCGCATCTTGGGAATCGCCATCTCCGGGTACGCTTCATACTCCAGGTAACGGACCTGCCGGCCCCGCGTCTGCTCACGTACCACACCCAGGAAGGTTGCGACGGCTCCAGAGCTCGACCGTTTGACGATAGTCACAAGCGGCTCAAGCAAGAGCGGCTGATCAGTAATTTCAAACATCGGTTCCTCCACTCACAGGGGGGATGAATGCAACCTCATCGCCCGCTGCCAGCCTTGTATCGGCAGACGCATACTCCCGGTTGACCGAAAACAGGAGTGATCCGGTCAGCGCCTGCAACTTGGGGAACTGAGACTGAAGCTCGCGGATGAGCTGACCCAGCGTACTGCCCTCCGGCAACTCAACCACCAGCTCACCAACCCCGACAATCTCACGAACCGCCGCAAAACATCGCACTCGGACATTCATCGTATTATCACTTATGTTCTGATAGGTTACAGGCTATATATCATGTAGTTTCTAGTCATTATTCTTCTTTCTACGCTACTTAACTCATACCATGATCTCTTCGAAATTGTCAATCTAAGACGATTCTAAGGTAGTATTTACCAAGAAAACAACTTCCGGCTTGACCTTTGAGGCTCCTTATGTTAAAAAAATAACAAAAGATTACATGTTGGAAATTATTTCTACGAGGAGGATTGTCAAGGGTGCCGCCAAAACAGCCAAGGACCATAGCGAAGTCGTCGACTGAGGCTATCGGCATGAAGATCCTGGCTGGATCGAACAAAGAGAAGACGCTTGTCCTGGCGCAACTCATAGAAGACCTCCTCGACGAGCTCGGTTACACCGATTTTCACTCCACGCTTTCCTCGACTCGCCTCGCCATTGACCTGAAGGCTCGGCATCGTTCTACCGGTCAACGCCTGCATTGCTATGGATGCATCATCGCTCACGAGATTCGCCCACGGGAACTACAGGGAGTCCACAGACGTTACATACTGGCGCGTCGTCGGGATAAGGATCTTGCCGGCATCTTCTTCTCCGTGACCGGCTTCCATCCAACCGCTCGAAACTGGTTTACGCGCCTAGATGCTCCCGTCAAGGGCGACTATCACCTGTTTGGGGTTGACAAGATATGTGCCCTGCTTCGGCGCGCAAAGCTGGTCGCGTCGCCAGAACAAATCATCCATGCAATCGAGAATCGGGTCATGGCGCCGCTTGATTCAGGAAATCTGGTCCTGACGTCGGGACGGTTCTACTGGGTATTCCGCATCGAGGCCAAAAAAGGAGCTGCCTATGCGATTCTCGACGCCTATGGATCGCCGGTCTCGCCTCGTGTCGCCTTGTCCCTCAAGCGGCTGGATAGCTCCTTAAAAGGTAAGCGCCTGTTGAACTTGCAAGCCATGGAAAAGGTCCTCCTCGCCCTTGCAGAGTCCGGCCAGAAAGACATTGAGTTTCTATCACGGGAAACAAGAGAGCCTCTGAGTGATCTTCGTGAGGTCATGCAGGAGCTTTTCGATGAAGGGTTCCTTATCACAGAGCCGGCCGGTCATCCGCGGTGGCGTTGTAATCGCTACTCCATTAAGCCGGAATTCCATGTCTTCCTCCACCTTGCTCGCCAGTTCCTCGACAGCGCTCACCGATTCAAGTTCCTTCGCTCCAACTTTGCAGTCCAAATGCTGGTTGCCGGTCTACGCCCCTATGTGGAGGGACGCTTTCACCTGAAGCTTTCCGAGGAGGAGCGATCATGGATTCCAAGGTTCCTGGCAGTCTCTCCCGCGGCCCTTTCGTACGCCCTATTTGCACCAACTGATGAGTTTATCTCTACCTCGGAGGAGCTGGAACAGAGCCCCGTGCCCGGTCTCGACAAGGAGCGACTCCGCAATCAACACCTCAGCAAGCTCTACTCCAACCTGCTTGTCCGATACGCAAGCGACGTACAGGACAGCCGATTCGATGAGATGCTCCGCCATAAAGGGATACGAGGTCACCTCTATCGGATTACGGCCAAGGCGGCAAGCGCTGAGGAGCAATTTTTCTCTATGAAGGGCGAATCGTACCTGACGCTCGCCTTACCGTCTGCTACCGGAACCGCTGCTCAGAGGGGGCCCGGCCCTTCACACTCGATCAACAGCGACACCCTATTGAGTAACGCAAAGGCCTTGATGCACATCCAGGAGTTCGACTACGCCATCGAGCTGTTCGAACGCTCCATCAAGGATTTGAAGGATCCGAGCAAACTCCTGGAGGCATGGCACTGCAAGGGGACCTGCCTCTCCAGCCAGAAACGGTACTCCGCTGCAATCATCTGCCTCAATGAGGCGCTCCGCTACGATAGCAATTATAAGGAGGCGTGGCTCCATAAGGCCGCCTGCCTGAGGGGATTAGGCGACAGCAGCGGAGCCGTTCATTGTGCAAGGAGAGCCCTGGAGATCGATCCTGTCTACGAAGAAGCGCGAGACTTCTTGAAGAGTGCCTGATGAGCCGCCTCACACCACACCTATCATGCCGACACCATCACGTGTTGACTAAGCCGATAAGGAGATGACATGCAGGGACACCAGCAGATCATTGAGCTGTTGAACAGCGTGCTCCGGATGGAACTGACAGGGATCAATCAGTACTTTCTGCACTCCAAAATGTGTGACGGTTGGGGTTATCAACTGCTGGCCAAGGCGATCCTCGAAGAGTCGATTGATGAGATGAAACATGCCGACAAGATCATCGAGCGCATCCTATTTCTTGACGGGCGGCCAAATCTATCAAGCTATGATCGGATTACCATCGGCAGCAACGTCCGGGAGCAGTTGGAGAACGACCTCGCATTGGAAAAGGCGGCGCTCCAGATTCTCAATCCCGGCGTGAAGTTATGTATTGAGCTTCAAGACACCGGAACCCGAGAACTGCTGGCGGGTCTCACTGTGGACGAAGAACGTCATGTCGGTTGGATCGAGACGCAGCTCCACAGGATCAGCGAGCTGGGGTATGAGAACTACCTGGCGGAGCAGATGTACGAGAAGAGCTAACGATTCCGCGATACGTCGACACTCCCCGGTGATGTCCTGATTGAAGGACAGGGGTTGAGCCGGTACCCTCGGCTAAAATCTGTAGTTCAACTGAGCCGTAATCACGTTGACATCATTATCGTAGCTGCCCCGCAAGGTTCCCGCCCCGCTCACCGTGTCCTTGATCGACGCATCCTTAACGAACAGGTGGGCGTAGGCGAAGTCCAGGGAGCTTGCGGCAGATACCTTGACGTTCGTCCCAAACGAGAGCCACACGCGATCCTCATCGGGGATACGCGGGGTGCGGAACCTGTCCTTCACCGGAGTCGGGTCGTAGGCCCAACCGGCTCGCAGCTTCCAGACGTCGGTGGCCTGATAATTCACGGCCATTGCGAGGCGAACGGTGTCGCGCCAATTCTCCGGAGTGACGCTGTCAGGCGCGCCGTTGCTGAAACGTACCCGTAGCTCGTCAAGGCGACTCCAGTTGGTCCACGTCACATCGCCCAGCAATGACCACTTCGGATTGATCTGTGTCACGGCGCCGATCGACAGCGTTTCGGGTAACGTCAGGCTCGCCTTGGCGGCGTTGTTAGCGGTGGCCGGCGTAGCGGTAAGCGCGGCGAACGGGCCTTGTAAGTCCGGATTCCTAAAGGTTGCGGTACCGCTGATGACGTGGGTGATCTTGGATCGATAGGTCACACCTACGCGCGTGGACGGAACTACTTGGAATAACGCGCCCAGGCTGAAGCCGAAACCCCAGTCCTCGCCTTCCACCTTGGCCTTCCCGTCTTTCGTCTGAGGCAGGATCCCCCCTGCAGTACAGGCCGCCGGCCCGAACGCTGATCCGAAGCAGGCTGCGCCGAAATCGACCGCCTTCGTGAGTTCCGCCCTAGCCCACTCTACAA
>DATMXF010000012.1:0-6764 GCA_035561835.1 Patescibacteria group bacterium | reverse complement strand
GTGCCTGCGCTCGCCCTGCTGGCAGGGGCTGCAGGAGAGGCCGTCCCCGACGAACGACAGCCGACCTGGCGATGGGCGAGGGTAGGTGACTGGCTCATGGGTGGGATGGCCTGTTCGCTTGCCGCGATCTTCCTCTTCCTGCCATCGATTGCCGATCGCATCCGCCTCCGCGAGGCGCCGGACATCCCGCCATTTGACTTCGGATTTGCGCCGTATGTGCTGGCCGTCCTCTTTCTGGTTGGGCTGACCTTCGCGATAGCAGCCAGACGGAGAGGGCAGGGAAATATGGCAGCGACGGCGATGGCGGTCACCATGCTCCTGAGCATTGTGCTTGCCGTACATCAGGTTGTGCCGGCCGTCCAGAAGAGTCTGCAGAACGCCCTCCACGATTTTGCCCTTCTCGCCAGGCAGGAGCTACGCCCGGCAGATCTCCTGGTCACCTATAACCTCAACGCACCCAGCCTTGTGTTTTACTCGGAACGACCGGTCACGTTCATCAGAAGGGGCGAGGAAGCCGAGTTTCAGCGTCTTGTCGCTACTCATGAGCGACTCTTCATCGTCGCGAAGGCCGCCGCCGAGACACGCTTGCGAAAGATTCCGGACATTTTCCCCTTGGACAGGCGAGGGGGGTATGTCCTATACTCTAGCCGTTACCATCCGTGAGTCAGATCTGGTTGACAGAAAGGCACGCGCATGATTGCTGAGACGATTCTCTCCCCTGTGGCTCCTGAACTCGCCCTGGTCGAAGAGCGGCTGCTCCAAGACATCAGCGGCGATGTGGCGTTGATCTCCGAGATTATCCGGTACGTGCTCAAGAGCGGAGGGAAACGGGTGCGGCCTGCGCTGCTGCTACTCTCGGCTAAGCTCTGTGGCTACGGCGGCGGTTCACGCAATATCGATCTGGCGGTAGTGGCCGAGTATATGCACGCGGCTACGCTCATCCATGATGACATTATCGATCGAGCCGACAAGCGCCGCGGACTGCCGTCGGCGAACAGCACCTGGGGCTCTCAGATCTCCGTGCTGGCGGGTGATTTCCTCTACGCCAGATCGCTTCAGATGCTGGTGATAGATGGCGACCTGGCTGTCATGCGAGCGTTTGCCGACGCGACGGTTCGGATGATTGAGGGCCAGGTACGCGAGGTCCAGATGGCCGGAAACCTCGACCTCACCTATAACGAGTATCTGGACATCATCACGTCAAAGACCGCTGCCCTGATCTCTGTCTCTTGCAGGACCGGCGCCCTGATCGCCGACAGGCAACCGGCGGAGGTGGCTGCGTTGACCGAGTTCGGCCTGAATGTGGGGATCGCATTCCAGTTGGTCGATGACGCGCTGGATTTTGTTGCCGAGGAGGACCGGTTGGGCAAGCCGGTGGGGAACGATTTTAAGGAAGGGAAGGTGACCTTTCCGATGCTCCATGTCATGCGGGCGGGCTCGGAGGCCGATCAGGGCAGGATCAGAGAGCTGGCTGCGCAGGAGAGTATCGGAGAGTCCGATCTGGCAGAGGTAAAGGCGATAGTGGAACGGTACCGCGCCGTTCCGGCTACGATGGAGCTCGTTCGCACCTACCTCAAGAACGCCAAGACTTCCCTGAGCATCTTTCCGGATTCGGCGGCCAAGCGTTCGCTTGTCCTGATGGTCGATTTTGTCGGAGATCGGGACTGGTGATGGCCGTTCCTCTTCCCTTGGGGGCGCTCCTGATGCGCGGCCTCCCTTCCGAGCCGTTCGATGACCCGCACTCATCATTCTTGCTGTACGCTGAAGGCTGACGGCTTATCGACATGGCGATCAACCTACAACAGATCCGAAACTTTTCTATTATTGCGCACATCGATCATGGAAAGTCGACCCTGGCTGATCGGATTCTGGAGGCTACCGGGGCGCTCGCGCCCCGTGAGATGGAGGCCCAGGTTCTGGACCGCATGGACCTTGAACGGGAACGGGGCATTACCATCAAGGCGAAGGCCGTTCGCCTCCACTATAAGCGGCAAGGCGGGCTGGAGCATATTCTGAACCTGATCGACACTCCCGGTCATGTGGACTTCAGCTATGAGGTCTCGCGGAGCCTCTCCGCGTGCGAGGGCGCGCTGCTCGTGGTCGATGCCGTCCAGGGAGTGGAGGCGCAGACGCTCGCCAATGTGCATCTCGCCATGGAACATGATCTGGCCATTATCCCGGTCATTAACAAGATCGACCTGCCGAATGCCGATATCGCGCGGGTGAAGGCGCAGATAGAAGAGACGCTGGCTATCGATGCCTCTGAGGCGATCCTGTGCAGCGCCAAACAGGGGATCGGCACTGAAGAGGTGATCGAAGCGGTTATCAAGCGGATTCCGCATCCCAAAGGGTCTTCGAACGAACCGCTGAAAGCGCTGATCTTCGACTCGACGTTTGATCCATACCAGGGTGTGATCGTGTATGTCCGGCTGTATGAAGGACAGGTGCGCCCGGGGATGCGGATACTCCTGATGTCCACCGGCGCGGCGTCCGAGGTCTTGCAGGTCGGCGTCTTTACCCCTCAGATGCGCCCCGTAGATCTCCTGTCGGCCGGAGAGGTCGGATACATCATTGCCGGGATCAAGGACGTCCGTCACACCAGGGTCGGCGATACCATTACGGCTGAAGGCAGACCGACCACTCGACCCCTGCCCGGCTTCAAAGAGGTCCGGCCCATGGTGTTTGCCGGCCTGTACCCGACTGAGAGCGAACAGTACCTGGAATTAAAGGAGGCGTTGGAGAAGCTCCGTCTCAACGATTTTTCCTTCAGCTTCGAGCCGGAGACCTCGGTGGCCCTGGGCTTTGGCTTCCGATGTGGTTTCCTCGGCCTGCTCCATATGGAGATCATCCAGGAACGGCTGGAGCGTGAGTTCAGTCTGACGCTGATTACCACCGCTCCGACCGTGGTCTACCGGGTGGTCAAGAGAGACGGAGCCGTCGTTGAGGTGGACAATCCCAGCGATCTGCCTACCCCGCAGGCCATCGAACGCATTGAGGAGCCGTATATTAAGGCATCCATCATGGCGCCTGGTGAGTACGTCGGCCCGATCTTCGCGCTGTGCCAGGAGAAGCGCGGGATTCAGCGCGGCGTCGAGTATATGGAAGGCGGTCGGGTCGTCATCACCTACGACCTCCCGCTCAACGAGATCGTCATGGATTTCTACGACCGGCTGAAGTCGGCAACCCGTGGCTATGCCTCCCTGGACTATGAATTTGTCGATTATCGGGAGGGTCATCTGGTCAAGCTGGATATCCTGGTCAACAATGAACAGGTGGATGCGCTCTCCTGTATCGTACCCAAGGAGCAGGCGTATCTGAGGGGACGGTTGCTGGTGGAGCGGATGCGTGAGTTGATTCCCAGACAGCTCTTCGAGGTAGTCATTCAGGCCGCGCTTGGCGGCAAGGTGATCGCGCGGGACAGCGTGCGCCCTCTGCGCAAAAACGTGACGGCCAAATGCTACGGCGGGGACATCACCCGCAAGCGAAAGTTGCTGGAGCGCCAGAAGGAGGGGAAGCGCAGAATGAAGCAGGTAGGCAGGGTCGAGATCCCACAAGAGGCTTTCATGGCAGTGCTGAAGGTCAAAACCCCATGACGCGACAGATGTCGGATGAGACGATAAAGGAAGGCCAGGAGCGAGCCTCACCGTCAGGCGCAAAGTCGGAGAAGTCGGTTTTTCGCCAGTACGCCGAGGCGATCATCATTGCCATTATCCTGGCGCTGGTGATCAGAAGCTTTGTGATTCAGGCCTTCAAAATCCCCTCCGGGTCGATGCTTCAGACACTGCAGGTCGGCGATCACATCCTGGTTAATAAATTCCTGTATTGGTTTGCGGACCCTCAGCATGGCGACATCATTGTATTTAAGTATCCCCAGGATGAGGAGAGAGACTTCATCAAGCGAGTCGTTGCACTGCCGGGTGACAAGGTAGAGGTTCGGGAAAAACAGGTCTACATCAATGATAAGCCGCTGACTGAACCGTACGCGATTCATCTGGACCCTGCCACCATCGAGAATCCGGGCTCGCCTCGGGACAGTTTCGGTCCGGTCGTTGTGGCGCCGGGTCAACTCTTTATGATGGGCGACAACCGAGACTACAGCATGGATAGTCGGTTCTGGGGTTTTCTTGACATGAAGAAGATCAGGGGGAAAGCCTTCATCATCTACTGGTCGTGGGATCGCGAGCGCTTCAGGCCCCGCTGGGATCGGATCGGGATGTTGGTGCGATGAACACCGTGTCGGGTTTCGAGTGTGAAGTTGCGAGTTCGGGTCCTTCCCTAGGCCCGCAACCCGCAACCCGCAACCCGAAACCTTTCGGCCTGTACATCCATATCCCCTATTGCCTGTCGCGCTGTCATTACTGTGATTTCAACAGCTATCACTTCGATACTGTTCAGGTTGAGCAGTATCTGGAGGCGCTGGCGCAGGAGATTGTACTTCGTGCCTCCTCAGACGCGATTCGAGGTCGGCGAGTCTGCTCTGTCTTCTTCGGCGGCGGGACGCCCTCAGTACTTCACGCGTCGCAACTCATCGGCGTTCTCGATCAGTGTCGAGCGGCCTTCACCTTTGAGGCCGGCGCAGAGGTCAGCCTTGAAGCCAACCCGGGGACGGTCGACCTTCCAAAGCTTCGTGCGTTGCGAGAGGGCGGGGTGACCCGTCTGAGTGTAGGCGTTCAGGCTATTCAGGATCGACTCCTTCAGCGGATCGGTCGCGCCCATACCGCCCACGAAGCTGAACGAGCCTTTCGGTTGATGCGTGAGGCCGGCTTTAGCAACATCAATCTGGATCTGATGTTCGGTCTGCCCGGTCAGAACATGGACGATTGGTCGGAAACCCTTGACTGGGCCATCGGCGTCGGTCCGGAACATCTCTCTGCCTACGGGCTGATCCTCGAAGAGGGGACGCCTCTCTACCAGGAGCATCGTAAAGGCGAGATTGGACTACCCGACGAGGAAACAGAGACAGGGATGTACCAGATGGCTGTGGATCGACTGCGTAACGCCGGCTTTGAGCATTACGAGATCTCAAACTTTGCGCGTCCAGGCTTTCGTTGTCGACACAATCTGGTCTACTGGCAACATCAGGAATATCACGGCATCGGGGCTGGAGCTCACTCATTCGTTGCCGGGCGGCGGTTTTACAATGAGTTACTGCCGGCACGCTACGTATCCGCCATTGCCGAGCGTGGGACAGCCGTGGCCTGCGGTGAAGAGCTTTCCGCCGAGATGTTACGGTCCGAGCGTCTGATGTTGGGGCTTCGCCTTCGGAGCGGACTGGACGTACAGACATTCAAGGATGTGCTTGGCGTTGAAGAGCTCGCTGCGTCCGATCGGGTCACCCGTCTTCTGGATGATGGGTTCCTTTGCCTGAAAGACGGGCGGGTACAGATCGCAGAGCGAGGCCTCCTCGTAGCCAATGAACTGATTGTCCAGCTCCTCTGATTCGTAATTACAAGGTGTTTAGGCTGTAGGCTGATGGCTGTTAGTCGTTGCGCATGGACCGAATCAAGGCGCCCAGAACCTTTTCGGTCTCCATCATTTTCGCGTGGCATTCGGAAACGCCTGGCTCATCTGTGCGCGTTCCTACAGTCTAAGAGACTACAGTTGCTATCTACCTGAGCAGCTACTCTGATTCTCTAGCGTGCGACCGGCGGCAAATCCGCTTGACAATAGTGACCAATTGTCTTTAGGATTTTTTAGAATCCTGGCACTCTCCCTCAAGGGAGTGTTAAGTCTTGAAAGTATGGTAAGGGGAAGGGGGTCCATGGACCGATGCGAGCGCAAGAACTGAGTCCAAGGGAACGTCAGATCCTGAAGGTGATTATCCACGACTATATCACCTCCGGAGAGCCCGTCGGGTCTCGAAGTATTGCCAGACGTCACCTTGACCACCTTAGCCCAGCGACCATTCGCAATGTGATGGCGGATCTGGAAGAGGTGGGTTACCTCTCTCAACCGCACGCATCGGCCGGCAGGATCCCAACCGATTCCGGGTACCGCTTCTATGTCGACAGCCTCATGCAGCATCCCAGATTGTCGAAGGTAGAGGAAAGCCGAATCGAGCAGGGGATCCGCCCCAGCCGCGGTCAGGCTGAAGAATTGGTGCAGGGGGTCAGTCGGATCCTTTCCGATCTCTCACGCTATGCGTCGGTCGTTCTTGCGCCGAAGTTTGCGCAGAATACGTGGCGACGCATGAACTTTGTCCACCTCAATCGAGAGCGGATTCTGGTGGTGCTTATGGCTGATTCCGGACTCGTACAGCAGAAGGTGATTGCGATTGATGAGCTGATTGAGCAGCCGGAGCTGGATCGAATCTCTAACTACCTGAACAGTGTGTTGGGCGGGGTGACGCTTCACGAGATCAGAAACATGATCATTGCGCGGATGGCCGAGGAGCGCGATGAGTTCAATCGCCTGATGCTGCGCGCTTTGGAGCTTAGCAATAAGACGCTGGAGGGTGAGGAGGGGTATGTCTGTATCGGAGGAACAGCCAATATCGCTCATCAGCCGGAGTTTGCCGACATCAATAAGATGAAGAATATCTTTGCGGCCTTCGAGGAAAAGTCGAAGCTGGTGAAGATCCTTGATCAATGCCTGACTCGAGAAGGATTAAGGGTGATCATAGGCCGCGAGAGTGAGATCAGAGAGATGCGCGAGCTTAGTCTGATTGCCGCGCCGTATAAGAGTGGAGATCATGTCGTCGGCGTGCTCGGAATCGTGGGCCCGAAACGGATCGCCTACGACCGCATGGTGGCCCTGGTCGATTG
>DATMXF010000011.1:0-8745 GCA_035561835.1 Patescibacteria group bacterium | reverse complement strand
CTTATGCTACGAGTGCACGAACTCGCCGACAACCTGGGGATAGCCGCGCTCTTCTAATGCTCTGACGACAGGGTCCGGATTGATGGTCCGAAGCCTCAAGATCACAAGACGCCTCGCCCCTTCACGAGCCGGCAGCGTCACGAGACTGGCAATCTCCACCTGCTGCCCCTCGACGATCCCGATCACATCGGTGAGCGTTCCCGGACTCGCGGGAATCTCGATCTCAATGCGAGACCCGGTCTGTGTCGCCCCCATCATCTCAGTGATGACACCAAGGACATCGGTCTCGGTGATCATTCCGACCAGCCTTCCCTCCTGGACGACCGGCAGCGCGCCGATACGCTTCTGACTCATCAGACTGGCTGCCTCCTCGATGGGGGTGAGTGGAGCAACCGTAATCACCGCCTTCGTCATGATGTCCTTGATACTCACTGCGGATGTAAAGGCTCGAAACTCCTCCGCGGTCGGATAGTCAAAGGGAGAGGGGGCGGCCTTCTTCACATCACGATCCGACACAATCCCCACCACATGGTCGCCCTTGACCACCGGGAGATGGCGGATATTGAACCGCTTTAACGTTGTCAGCGCATGATCCAGTGTATCGGTCTGTGTGACACTCACCAGTGAGCGCCTCATTCGATCCTTCACTCGCATCGTCGGCTCCTTTCCTTGGCCTCAACAAACCGGATACTTCCCCTCGGTTAATTCCATACAAAAATCGTTCAAGCGGTTCAGTTCTTGATCAATCACCAGCGTGGACTCCTGCTCAATTCGCTCCCACTCCGCATCAGACGCCTGGATCAGTTGGACCGCTACCCACGGCTGATCGACCGGTTGGCCGATCTGACCCACAAGCCAGACGTAGACCTCGCGCACCCCATTAATCTGTCGGTAGATCTGATCGGCCATTCGGTGCGACAGGACCGTATAGATCTTGCCGATGTGGCTGACCGGATTCTTCCCGGCCGCCGCCTCTCCACCGACCGGGCGGTTTAGGGGAATTACCCCATTGACACGATTACCCCTTCCCACCTGCCCGGAATCGGCGTCCTCCGCTGAGGTCCCGAGCAACGAGAGATACATACCGCCCAGCCCGCGACCCTCCCGATCCAGCGGATTCAAGACCAGGTTGACGGTATCCAGACCGGGCGAGGGCGACAGCGTCCGGCGCAGGACCTCCACAATCTCTGCCTTCTTGCGGAAATAGGCCGCTTCAGACGCAATCGCCTTGCACAGGAGCGGCATGGCAACCGTCAGATTCAGCTCCCGGTCTGAGCGGATCCCCATGACCTTCACATCCTCTCCCGTTTCAGGAAACGCCGCCTTGAAACCGGTGGAGTTCAGGTGTCGCTCCACCCACAGGACCATCTGTTCAGTCTCGCTCAAAGGGGCATAGCCGACAGCCGCCGAGGTATCATTGGATTCCCTGACGCCCTCGCGCTTGAAGATATCCGCCAATTCGTCGGAGCCCTCCGCAAGCACTACCCGGTACCGCAGATGCCGGTTCGGGTCCACATGGCGCAACGACTTGCGGAACCATTCCTTGGCCGCCTCGACCGCGATCTCCTTGATCGGCACGCGGACCTTCCCAACGCGAAACGTCGCGCGATCGCCGATCACCAGCTCCATCGGTTGCAGCACACGCCCCCCGCCGAGCCGCCGGCGCACCCGCCCGGCCACCAGCAGTCCCTTGTCGATATTGTTGTGAAGGACCCGGCCGAAACGTTGCTGATATTCGGCATTGATGGCCCGCGCCACCTCCTCCATCACCGCATCGCAGATCGAGTCCGGGTGACCCAACCCTTTCCGCTCAACAATCTCGATCCGCTGCTCGCCGATAGGCGGCTGCACTAACCGCTGAACAAGAACCTGCGGCATCGGTCTTCCCCTTTAACGCTCCCACTGCACTCGGAGGTATTTGTTGTTGTGTGACCAACCGTATGCAACGGTCCCACCGCAGGCCTTGCGAAGCTCCCGTCCGATCCGCTGGGCCAGCTTCTCGTCGGTTGTCGTAATCTCAAGCTGCCCGTTCTCCTCACTGAGGCTCATGATCCGATGAAGCGGATTGCGCTCCCTGGCCCGTTTCTCCTCGTTGGTAATGATATGCAGGATCTCATCCCGATGCTCAGCCAGGAATGGTCCCTTGAGTGTCACCTGGCCGCTGGGATAGCTATCGCGAATCTTTTCACACGCCGGACAGAACACCTCTTTGCCCGTTCCTGCTTTGAGGAGCTTGGCATAGACCGCCTCATCCTGATACCATCGCTTCCCCGTTGAGAGGGCATGGCACCCGTGACACACCACCATCTTGCCGGGGGCTCCCTTGGCCAGGTAGGAATCGGTCTCGGTGTCCACCTTCTTCCTGAACGATGCGGTCCGCTTGCGTGCTATTACGGGTGTCTTCATGGGACGTTCCTCCCGGTGCGCGGTGCGATGCGAGTGGTCCGAGGCGCGAGATACATTGAACGTCGCACCACGCACTTCGCGCTATTCATTCGATCTGAATCGGGATCGCCTTTCGCTTGGCTTCCTCTGTCTTTGGAAGGGTGATGGTCAGCACCCCGTTCGTAAAGGCCGCTTTGATTTTATCGGAGGCTACCGGCGCAGGCAGTTCGACCGTTCGCGTAAACGCGCCATACGCACGCTCAAGCAGGTGGTGGTGTTCGTCGTGTTCCTCTTTCACGTGCCGCTTCTCCCCCTTCAAAGTCAGCGTGTTCCCGGGGATGGTGATATCCAGGTCTTTGGCGTCCAGCCCAGGCAGTTCCGCCTTTACCATCACGCGGTCCTTGGTTTCGGTCATGTCCAGGTGCGGAGTCCATCCCGCCCCGGATAGGTCCAGACGAGGCAGCTCACCGAAAAATCGCTCGAACACTCGGTCCATTTCTCGTCTGAACGTAGTCAAATCGCCGAAGGGTGTCCACTTTGTGAGCGCCATGGTCGTTCCTCCTTTCCTTGGAAAAGAGTGTTCAGCAACCAGCACTCAGCCGTCCGCTTCAGACAAACCCCCCTGACCCCCCTTTCAAAAAGGGGGGATACTCATACGTTTCCTTACCTCCCCCTTTCGTAAAGGGGGATTGAGGGGGTTTTCGTGCGCCGTGGTGCGGCCGAGACCGCATAAGGTGTTCCTTTGAAAATAGCATTCAGTAGTCAGCACTCAGCCCCTCCGAAAGGGCGTGAGGGGACTCCCTTTCAGATCAGCTTGTTGCGCGTCCCGGATCTTCCTAGGCCGGTCCCTGATCGCGTAGCTCGCGATACAGTTGGCACTGAACATACTCGGCTGTTGTGCACAACTCACGATACTCTGCAATCGTCACAACCTGAAGCCTCCCGTGAGGGTGCCCCACACAGTATCCCTCGATGGGGTACCGGGAGGTGAGGATCGCTCGTTTCAAGTAAGGGCATTCCTCACTTCGCTCACCCTGCTCACCGATGCGTTCCAACACCTGTGGGTTCGGCAGCGCGCTCATCGCCCTCCCTCCACGGCCGGCCTGTCGTGAGAACCCGTATTGACCAACACCACAGCCTGGCCGGCCTGAAATGCCTCGAGAAACCTCACCGCCTGTTCTGCAGCGTCCGTGACCTGAAGTTCGTCGGTATCGAGCACCAGCTCGGGGTGATGCGGCGGCTCGTACATCTCATCAACGCCCGGCACAGTCGACCCCTCTCGGCCTGCTTGCCCATAGACATCGGCAGGGGCGTAGCCGCCATGTCGATGTCCCGCCCGCGCACGACACGTCGGCAGCGACGCGCGCAGATAGATCTCGGCAAAAACAGGAATCAGCGCGCGGGCCAGATCGCGAAATCGCCGCCTGTGAGCCGTTGCGTCGATGATCACGCTGACCCCTTCGCGGTAGAGCAGCCACGCCATGTAGCCCAGCGCGCGATAGACGACCTCGCGTTCCTGGGCCGTATAGCCGGGCGAAGGAGTGACGACCCGCCGGATCTCATCGAGCTCCAGCACCCGCACCCGGGTTCCGCGCGCCTCCAGGCGACGAGCGACCTCGCGGCCCACACTGCTCTTACCGCTTCCGGGCAGTCCTGTAAACCACGCCACCCACGCCACCGCAATCTCCCTACATCAAATATCGATTGAGATCGTTGGGATCGAACTGCTCGACTCGAAGCATCGTCCGGACGAACCGGAACAGTTTGATGCGCACATCCTCCGGAAGGTCGGGGTACCAACGCGGACTCGCGATGACCAGGGCCCGAAAGACATAGAAGGGTGGAATGACCAGGTTCAGCTCCAGATCGCCGGTCCGCTCAAGGTACGCACTATAGAAGCAATCAAACAGCTCCCGGAATGGCCCCTCCACGCGACCCGACCGCAACAGCGAGAAGAGGAGGAAATTGATGCTGAGGGCCGCGATGTCATCGGCCGGCTCCCCCCACTCCCCACGACTTCGGTCGAGCAGCGTGAAATCGGTCCCCTTTCGAAAGAGGATATTCCAGGGGTGGAAGTCCCCATGGACGATGCTCAACCGCGCGGTCTTCTCTTTCAGGTATTGTCGCCAGGCTACACATCCGCACTCTACAACATACTGCTGTTTGAACGGGAGAAGAGGATAATCGGTCGGATAGCCGTCGAGGATCCCCATGATCCCCTCGCCATGGCCGATCAGATCCCGAATCCGACGGAAGTACAGTTGTTCGTCCTGGCCTTTCTCTGCGTGGATCGTCGCCAGATATCCCGATAGCGCCCCGACACGGTCGAAGTCCAGGTCGACCGCCTTCCCCTCTGCCTGAATTCGCTCCAGATCCAGCCAATACGCGGCCCCATCGACCTTCTCCATCAGAAGGAAATACTCCTCTGCGCCCCCGGCCGATTGCAACTGTCCCTCGCGCGTGAAGAAACCGACGTCAACGCTCCCCACGTGGCGTGCGAGCTTCCCGTAGGCATCATGCGCCCAAATCAGGGCGCCGGCCCTGTCGGCCTTGTGATCGTGGCCAAAGCCTGAGCCGCCCCGCATCGTAGACAGAACGTAGGAGCGAGGGATGCCGTTCAGAAGCAGGTCGATCTGGATCGGCCGGCCGTAGCCGAACGCCTTCAGATCGTGACCCTGTAACACCCCAAGCTCCTTCCCAACGATGGACGGCTCGTCGCCCGTCAGCGGTCGAACGGCCTGCACCTGGACACCGCCGCCAAGGGCCGCTTCGAGATACCGGGCCAGCGCCTTGTGCTGCACCGTCATGTCGCTTACTCCTCTTTCGCCGTCTCGCCGCCTTTCCGCACCGGGAGCTTGACGGTCAGGACGGGGCAGGGGGCATGACGAACCACCCGCTCGGCGACACTTCCCAGAAAGACATGCGCCAGTCCGGTTCGTCCACGGGTCCCCATCACGATAAGATCAATCTTTTCCCTCTCGGCAAGCTTCGTGATCTCGACGTGCTCCACCCCCACCTGCACGTCCAGGCGGAAGATCGGGTGCGGCTCCGGAACGCTCTCGATCAGCTTGTTCAAGCTGGTCTCAGCATTCTTGACCAAGCCGTCGATCACCTGTCCGATGTCGTACTCAGGCGTCTGGGGGGGAAAGTAAATGACGTGAAGCAGGTAGAGTTCGGCGCCGAACTCGCGGGCAAAGGTGAGCGCATACTGGAATGCCTGCTCGGCATCATGGGAGAAGTCGGTCGGAAAAAGGATCCGTGAAATCTGCATTCGTCCCTCCTGTCGGCTGCGCCGCCTTCGGGTCGGCTGCATACGTGACCTTCCGTCCCTTGTCGATGCGCCATAAGCTCCTTACGCACTACGGCCTGATGCTTATCGCGCCACATCTCCTACACACAATGTATGTCCGATATCACCAATCGGCTAGAGCATCTGCATGCCGAATTGAGTCGATTGCAGGGGTAGTCGGCGTACTTGCTCGGCCGCCTATCCTCGATCGCCGTCCGCCGCCCCGACCAGCGCGGCCTCCGGCCTGTAGGCGCACAGGGGATCGCTTCCGTTTGGATCGCCGGTCTCGGCAAACGCGCGGGCTCGCGACCCGCCGCAGACCCAGCGAAACTCGCAGAGGCCGCACTTGCCGGCATATTGATCGGCGTCGCGCAGGCGCGTAAAAAGCTCTGAATGACGGTAGATCGACACGGCGCTCTGGCGGCGTACGTTGCCGGCCGTCACCGGCAGGAACCCGGATGGATAGACGTCCCCGATGTGCGAGATGAACATGATCCCGTTCCCGTCGCGGATTCCGAATCCCCGCCCGACGGGCGTCTGCCGGATCGCGGCGTCATCCAGGCCTTCCAGCCGCATTCGCATGTACGCGACACGACGAAAGTGCGGGGCCTCCGTCGCCTTGATGGCGAACGGGGCGGTCCTGACGATGTCGTAGATCCAGTTGTGAAGCGCCTCAGCCTCGCTGGGTCTGATCTCTCGAAGGGCTCGACCGCGCCCCGTAGCGATCAGATAAAAGAGACTCCACCGCATAATCCCAAAGTCCCGGAGCAACCGGAACACACCAGGCAGCTCCGCCATGGTTTCCGGGGTGACGAGGGTGTTGATCTGCAGTGGGATCCCTGCCGCCCGGACCGCCTGGATCGCGCGTATGGTGGTCTCGAAACACCCCGCGACACCGCGGAACCGATCGTGACTCTCGGCCGTTGCGCCGTCAATGCTCAGCGACATACTCATGACCCCGTTTTCCGCCAAGGCCGCAATCGCCTCCGGTGTCAGCAGCGGGGTGCCGCTTGGCGCCACGGATATCGGCATCCCGATGCCCCTGCCGTGCCGCACCAGCTCGAAGAAATCCGGACGCTTCAGCGGGTCGCCGCCGGTCATGACGAGCTGCGGGGGCGGGTCGCCGAACGCCCGGAGATCAGCCAGCAGCGCCTTCGCCTCCTCCGTGCTCAGTTCAAATGGGTCGCGCGCCGCGATGGCTTCAGCGCGGCAATGCGTACACACCAGGTCACAGGCTCGCGTCAGCTCCCAGTAGATCAGCTTGGGCGCCTCGGCAAAGACCAGATGATCAAATCCGGTGATAACAGGATACATACCCCTCCTTCGGCAGATTGATGCCTAACCCCTTTCTCGCAGTGAACCAAGCCCCGCGGTACCGCCAGGATAAATCACAGCAGGGCAGCACCACCCCGATAAGCATAACATATCAACGCGATGGATACCACGGGATCACACCTGTTACGAGACACCAGAACGGTACGGACCAGCGATCTTTGTCGATGCCTCCCTGGGCTTACACCCGACGTAACTACTTGGGTAGTAGAGACTGTAGTCTTTTAGACTGTAGGAACGCGCCATGTGAAACCATACCAAGCCCAGAGCGTCTGAACTGGCTGACGAAGTACGCCTTGATTCGGTCCGTGCGCAACGGCTAACAGCCTTCAGCCTAAACACCTGGGTAGTGACCCCTCGTCTATCGCACCCCGGCTAACTCTTGCAGGCGCCGCCAGTTGGCAAGCCGCTCGGCTTGGGCGTAGCGCAGGGTTTCAGACGGGCGGCCCTCCGCATCGAACTGTTTCGCGAACCGTCCCTCTGTCCTGGCGAAAGCAAGAAAGTCGATGACCTCTCCTGTATGAGGCACCCTATACCAGTCTTCGCCCACCGACGGGTTACCAGCCAGGCTGAGTCGCTCTTTGATCCTCTCCCCCTTTCGTGGATCGTACATAAAGAGGGGGAAGGCTCGAGAATCGACCGCCAGCTTCGCCTGATGCGAGGACCGGTCATCCGCCACGCCGTGCTCGGGCTGGCAGGTGGTGTAGACACTGACCACGGCCGGACCCGGGTACTCATTGGCCGCCATGATGGCCCGATAAAAATGGTTGATGTGGGCCGCCGTAGTCTGCGCAACAAAGGTATCCGGGTGCATCATAGCAATGAGCGCCAGCTCTTTCCGCCGCTCCTGCTTGCCGGGCACTGCCTTACCAAAGCTGGCCATCTTTGCATCCTGCCCGGTAAAGGTCGCCGAGGAGGCCTGGCCACCGGTGTTGGAGTAGACTTGCGTATCCAGGATCAGCACGTTGATATCCATCCCGACTGCCAGCATCCGCGACAGCGACTGGAAGCCGATGTCGTACATCGCCCCGTCCCCCCCGATGACCCAGAGCTTCTTCTTCTGCCATCCGCGCTGATCCCACTTGGCGCGAACTCCCATCGCTACGGCCGGCGCGTTCTCGAATAAGGAGTTGGTCCAGGGAACCAGAAACGGGTTGTACGGATAGGTCGAGCCGTACACCGTGTTGCACCCTGTCGCCGCCACGATCCCGACCGCCTCCGCGCCATGGACGAATCCGGTCGCGGCCAGCATCATCCGGATCGCCGTCGCCTCACCACACCCCATGCACGAGCCGGCGCCGCCGACGTAGAGGAGAGCCGCCTCCTCATGGAGCATCATATCCGCCAGCGCTCGCTCGTTGATATACTTGCGTGGAGTCGGGCCGACCTGTCGAAAGAAGTTAACATAGCTTCGATAACGGGGAAGCGTCTTCTCGTCCTTCTTCACCATCGTGAGGGCATGATAGCCAAGGGCATCGCAGACCTCAACGCACTCGGCGCATCCCTTGCACTTGGTCGGATCGACGAAGATGCCAAAAAGGGCTCCCTCTTCGCCCTTCTTCTCGTAAACATCGTAATACTTTTTCGTCTCGGCCCACTGGGCCCGGATTCCCTCCCGCTCCTGATCCTCGGTGATGGCGTTCAGCTCGGCCTCCAGGTGCGACCTCGGGATCGCCTTGCCCAGGATGGCGGTATCGGGGCACTCCGTTACGCAGGCCATGCAGCCAACACACTTCTCC
>DATMXF010000010.1:0-2326 GCA_035561835.1 Patescibacteria group bacterium | reverse complement strand
GGTTGGGGCAAGTGTGGGATATTGCCGGAAAAATTCGTCATTGAGAAGTAGAGTCGTCTTGGAAGATACCCCGCCGGCCCTTGTCGTTCTCTAAAGCGGCTCACTTAGTAGTTATGTTGACTACGGAGTAACGGGAGGAGTTTGCTGAGTGGCGTTTGACCGGATGCTCAGGCGGATGCGAGATCTCGTCAGGACGAGCGAGTACGTTCTGACCGTGCATGGCGCGGATGAGGTCGAGGCCGATGGGCTGAGTATCTTCGACGTGGAGCACTGTGTTCTTACGGGTAGAATTGTGAAGCGGCAAAGGGATCGGGTCACGGGTGAGTGGAAGTACTTGGTTGAGGGGCGAACCTTAACGGGGACGCGGGCGACGGTCGTTGCGAAGATCGGGCCGACGGGGAAGCTGGTACTCATCACGGTCTACGCGCTGTAGCTTAAGGGAGGAAAGATGATCTGCGACATCTGCGGCAAGAAAAGTGCTCGGATCCGAAGGGTGACGAGAACCTACGGCCGTGGCCGGTCCGCCTTCCTGATTGAGGGAGTGCCGGTGATTGGCTGCCCAGACTGCGGCGAGAGCTACCTCGCGGCCGAGACGCTCAAGGAAATCGAGCGCATGCGCCTGCATTGGCGCCAGCTCACGACGGACAGGAATGTGCCGGTAGCGAGATTCCGCGGGGCGGCATAACAGGCGGCTATACCTGCCCATCCGCTTTGCGGCCGGCAGATCAGCTATAGCGTTATGCGGCAACACGTTGACGCCCTAGGGGCCTGAAACAGTATCTAGTGCGGATCGACAAGGAGGTTGATAGCGACTGGGGCGCCTCGGTTCCCGATCTTCCGGGTTGCGTGGCAACCGGGAAAACCATCGATGCAGCGCTACGGCGAATTGGGGGAGCTATCGAGCTGCACGTGCGTGGGCTGCGCGAGGACGGAATCAGAATTCCACCTCCGCGGCAACGTGCGGTGAGACCACGCCGCACTGCGAAGCACGTCAACTTCTACGCAACGGTCGAGGTCGCGGCCTGACCCGGCGCTCGATCGGACCGGCGGTGGAGTGGCGCCGATTGACTGAAGCGTCCGTTACCATCGGTTACTCAGCGCCCAAACGTTCAGTGTGGGATATTACAAACCAATTCGTCGTTACGAAGTGGAGTCGTCTTAGGAGATTGGCCGCCGGCCTTTGTCGGCGTCTAAGACCGTTCACCCAAATAGGTCGATGACAAGAGAATGAGATGAGACAGGCAAAGGGACCAGAATTCATTCGTTTCTTCCGGCCAATCCTGGAAGTGTTGCGTGAGTTGGGCGGTTCCGGAACAGCTTCTGAAATAGTCGATCGTTCCCTGGAGATTGCGAAGGTATCGGAAGCAGAGCAGGAAGCGGTCAACAAGAACGGTCTTTCGAGGGTGAAGAACCAGGTTCATTGGGCACGCCAATATCTTGTGTGGTCAGGCTACTTAGACTCTTCAAGAAGAGGCGTGTGGAGTCTTACGAATAAGGGCACAACCGTAGATCTCTCGGCGTTCAATGCTCTTGAGGTCTTCAAGATTGTCCAGAGTACCCGGGCTGAACTCAAGAGAGACAAGAAGCAAGGGGAATCACATGCAGACGAGCCAGTGCCAATTGACACAGAAGTCAAGGATCATCGATCGGCATTGCTAGACCTGATCAAATCGTTGTCGCCCGGTGGATTCGAGCGGTTGAGCCAGAGGCTTCTTCGTGAGTCCGGGTTCCAACATGTCACAGTTACTGGCAAGAGCAGCGACGGTGGTATTGACGGCATTGGAACGCTTCAAGTGAATTCTTTCGTCAGCTTCAACGTTCTGTTCCAGTGCAAACGATATCAAGGAGCGGTCACGCCGTCCCAAGTGCGGGACTTTCGCGGTGCCATGATGGGTCGCGCGGACAAGGGCCTAATCATTACTACCGGCACTTTCACTCTCGAAGCCAAGAAGGAAGCAAGGCGGGATGGCGTTCCACCAATTGAACTGGTTGACGGGGACATCCTTATCGATATGTTTGAAAAGCTCGAATTGGGGCTAATTCCAAAGCGGGATTACGACATCGATGAGAAGTTCTTTGAAGAATACAGGAAATGATCACCGAACATGGGGGTCGAGAGGGACGCGCCGCAAGCGGGTATTCGCCCGCCCGCTCTACTTTCCCTCCTGTGCCCATCGTTACGCCCGCGCGAAGTCGATGAACCCTTGCTCCACATTGGTGTCGAGGAGTTCGACGCGGACCCGATCGCCGACATCAAGCCCCTCGAACCCCTGAACAACCTTGCCTTCTGCGGAGGGGCGAACGATACGCACCCAGGTCCCTTTCC
>DATMXF010000009.1:0-5471 GCA_035561835.1 Patescibacteria group bacterium | reverse complement strand
TTTCGCCGTCCGCACGACCTCCCGCTTCGAGCGCCTCGCCAGAACTCTTCTCAGCACCCACCCTGAGTTTCTAGATTTCCAGCATCGGGCCATTGAGATCCTCAGTGTCGATCCCCACAATCGCAGCCGGGCGCATCACATTAACCCATCTTCCGCAGCAACGGCTCGACTTTCACCAAAAAGGCGGCTAATCGATCAGCCGTACCGCGTCAATTCCTGGTCCGGAATCGCCGTATTCTGAAAAACGCGTGTAGTGCAGAAATGCCTCTTGCTGTCGACGCATAGATAGTGCATAACTTCTGTCATGTACCTGCGGCGACATGACAAGCAAGTTAACGGAGAAGAGTACGGATACTGGTCGCTTGTGGAATCCGTCCGTACCGCAAGAGGCCCTCGCCAGCGAATCGTCGCAACGATCGGTAACCTGCCGGGACTGGACAAAGAAGAACGGATCGGATGGGAAGAAATCGGCCGCATGCTCACGGGGAAGCCCCAACAGCAAGACAGCCTATTTGAAAAGACAGAAGAGCCGCCTTCATGGGCAACCATAGAGATCAATCGAGGCAGCGTCGAGAGGCTGCGACACGTTGGCGATATTTATCTTGCCCTGCTCCTGTGGCACCGGCTCGGCTTTGCCAACTGTTGTAAAGAACAGATGTCCGAAGGGAGAGAAGCGATACCGTGGTCAGTCAGGGCCTGCATCCTCACCATTGCGCGTTGTTGCGCACCGTCTTCGGAACTGCAGATAGCAGAATCATGGTATGACAAGACCGCGCTTGATGATCTGATGGGAGTTCCCACGGACAGGGTAAACGAGGCTCGACTCTATCGCGCCCTGGATGCGCTGCTTCCGCATAAAGACGCCCCGTGCAGACATCTGCAGGACCGCTACGGTGAACTCTTTGGGGAGACCTTCGACTTTCTTGTTTACGATATCACCTCCTCATATTGTGAAGGCATGGCGCTCGGCAATCCTCAGGCCAGGAGGGGATACAGCCGCGACAGCCGCCCGGACTGTCCACAGGTCTGTATCGGCCTGGTGACGAGCCGGGAAGGGTTGCCCCTTGCCTTTGAAGTCTTCAACGGCAATCGTCCCGATGTCACCACCACCAAAGAAATGGTGCTGACCATGGAGAGCAAATATGGCAAGGCCGATCGGATCTGGGTCATGGACCGTGGGATGGTCAGCGAAGACAACCTGGAGTTTATGCGGCAGCGGGGAGCAAGATACCTCGTCGGTACGCCGAAGTCCATGCTCAGAACGTTTGAACAAGAGCTGCTTGCAACAGACTGGGAAGACGTGCATCCCGGCGTCGAGGTAAAACAATGCGCTTCTCCTGAAGGCGGAGATGAAACCTTTGTGCTGTGCCGTTCCGAAGGCCGGAAGGACAAGGAGGCGGCAATCCTCAACCGGTTTATTGTCCGTCTGGAGGCAGGGCTGAACAAACTGAAAGAACAGGCAGAACAGGGAAGACTCCTGGATCAGCAAAAGGCAGAACGTCGGATCGGACGGCTCCTGGAGAAAAACAGCCGTGCCGCATCCCTCTTCACCGTAACGGTTACGGAAACAGCAATGGGCAAGAGCAGGCGATTGGCCATCGAGGTCAACAAGCACGACGACCGGTATCGGTGGGCGCTTCAGAGCGGCGGCAGCTACATCCTGCGCACCAATTGGAAGGAGGCCGATCCGAAGACAATATGGAAGCGATACATTCAGTTGACCGAAGTGGAAGATGCATTCAGAACAGAAAAGCATGATCTCGGCATGCGGCCTCTCTACCATCACAAGCAGGACAGAACCCAGGCCCATATCCTGGTATGTTTTCTGGCCCTGTCCATGTGGAGAACTCTTCAGCAATGGATGAAGGCATCAGGGCTCGGCACGGCTCCAAGAAAACTCATCGAGGAGATGCGGGAAGTGAGATCCCTTGATGTCCTGCTTCCTGCGAAAGACAAAACTATCAGGCTGAGAGTGGTCTCCACACCTTCAAAAGAACGGCTCTTCGCGTACTTGTGTGGGTGATTTCCGGTTGTTTTAGAGGACCGGCAACATGCACGTCAGTATCTTAAGCCGCAGGTACTCTTCGTCGCGCAGTCCATACGCCCGGCGCTGGATGACGCGGATCTTGTTGTTGAGTCCCTCGACAAAGCCGAGCGAGACCTTGCGCTCCGGCGTGCAATAGGCGGCGATACCATCCCAATGACGATCGATCAGGTCGGCGAACTTCTCGTAGGGCGCGAGGCGCTGCCACTTGAGGCTTGCACGCCAGTTCTCGAAGAACCGCCGCGCCCAGCCCTCTCGCTCGTAGCTCCAGAGCTGGCCGAAGGACTCCTTGAGCAGATAGGCCGTGTTGAGCCGCTTGTTCGCCGCGAGCGGGTCTTCAGCGCCCTTCGGCCATCCAGGCTCAAGTTCTCGCGGCGCGACAGCAGGGTATACTTCTGCCCCTTGATGAAGCGCCGTTCCTTGCCAGCGAGCCTCGCGTATTCGTGCTTCCGCACCAGATCGAGCGCCTCGTTCAGATGGCGAAGGACATGGAACTTGTCGAACAGGATCGCCACCTGGGGCGCATGCGTGGTCGTGACATTACGAAACGGCTTCCACATATCCATCACCGCGAGGCCGAGGTGTTGAGCCTTCTTTGCCCAGAGCCAGTCGTAGAATTGCGCCATACTCGCCTCGGAGCGATCCCTGCCCCCAAACCAGATGGGTCGGCCCCGCACCAGATCACTCACCATGATGCGGTACGTATGGCCCTTGCGGATCGAGAGTTCGTCGATGCCGATGGCCTTGGGCGCCGGCGTACCGGCACGGGCCAGTTGCCTCGCCATGTCGTGCTTCTCCAGCGCCTTGACCGTGTGCCAGTCGAGCACAAGCTCCTTGGCCACGTCCTTGATCGTGGCGCCGCAACAACGCCGACCCACGTAGAAGGCAAAGCGCTTGGTGCAGAACGGACTGTCGGCCAGGAAGTCGAGGCGCTCGCGCTTCACCGTACCGCAACATCGGCACTGGACGTACCGCACTTCGAACTCGAGAAACACCCGCGTGTCGCCGCAGGCAAGATCGCGCACGCGGCGGCGCGTGCGGTCGTACCAGCCCGCATACGTCCGACCACAGCCGTTGCAGGCCGTTTTTTTAAGCGCCGGACAAGGGTAATGACACGCGCCTTAGGGTCGCCGAAGACGCCGCGTACTGTCGGTTCCGGCCGGAAGCCCGGAAACGCGTACGCATCCCGCAAGCGATGTGTGCGTTTGAGAGTAGGCATTGTAGGATCATGCCAGATCTCCGTTGCCCGTCAAGAGCATTCTACGCCGGATATTGCAGGGCGTGAGCCCACTTCAGGCCCTGTTTTCATCCACACAAGTACGCGATGACCCAAAAGAACTGAGGGTTCTGCTCCAGCGGATGAAAATATTTCTGCCCAACAGGCCCAAGATAATTGACAATGTAGTGCAGAAAATCGCCTGATCGGGGCTGTAACTGCTTGACGTTATTAGTTTTCAATTCTCACACTGCGGAAGATGGGCTAAGAAGCTCGTGGCGGTGCAGCTTGGCGAGGGTCAGTGGAGGCTTTCCCTCGGCCGCTTTCGCTTCCGCTACGATATCTACGGGCAGGAGATCATACTCCAGTACTGCGGACTCCGACGAGAGACTACTTATCGGTAGGAGTCTGGCACGGTCAAACGGTAAAGAACTCTCTGAAGCAGCTTTGTACTATTCTGTGACTGGTGAGCAGGTCCATGAGCGGGTACCAGTCGCCAAGCACTGATGAAGTATTTGCTCGATCTCTGCGTCTGTTCCGGCTCGCTGCATGTTCAGGTGGTCAGGTCTTGTAATCCAACGCTGCCCGCACTACTTTTTTGCATGGCCGCTATCCAGGTGCGCAACATTTCCTACGCAGTCTCACCTTTGATCATGATGGCATGTCTATTTCGTTTCCCACCAACACCCCAACAATAAACTTGACAAGCGCGAGTCAATCCTCTAGTTTTCGTGTGACTGAAGCAATCAGTCCCTGCCTTTTTAGGAGCGATCCACCATGGGCCGCAGAGTTCGGAAAAGATTACTGGGTCTTGTCGGTCCTTGCAATCGGCTGTTGCTCGCTCTTCTTGTCTTTATGACTCTGGTCGCGCTTTCCGCCCCGACCCAGGCAGAGCTCAAAGTTGAATGGCAGAAGGGGCGGCTCTCCGTGGTTGCCGAGAGGATGCCGCTCGCACAGGTCTTCCGAGAGGTGGCCGGCCGGACCGCCCTCAGGGTGTCCGGCGCGGAGACCCTGGTTGACCAGGTCACGGTTCGCCTCACCGAGCTGGATCTCAGGGCGGCGCTTCGTCACCTCCTGAGCGGCGTGAATTACGTCCTTGTGGAGACGGGCGACGGAGTCAACGACTCTCCTAACGATACCTTGCTGATCGTAGTGGGGCCTGGGCAAAGACGACCGGGTCCGATGGACTCTGGCTGGTTGGCAAGCCCCGGCCCTGACGCGGACAAGGTCGTGGTGACCGGTGCGCTTGAGCAGCTCATTATTCGCCAGGGGCCGGCCGCGGGGTCCAGCTTGTGGGACGCGGCGCTGGCGGGCGAAGACTCGAATATCCGGGCGCTGGCGTTAGAGACCCTGGCGCAGTTTAACCCGTCCGAAGGTCTGGAAGCGCTGCAGGCGGTGGCTCGCAGCGAGGACCCACTGGCGCGGGTAACGGCCCTCCAGGTCTTGAGCAGCCGACCCGGCGACACGGCGCTACCGGTACTGGCGGAGGCCCTCAATGACCCGGACATCCAGGTGAAAGGGTATGCGCTGGCCGTGTTGTTGCAGGAGCGGCCCGCGGGTTTCGTTCGGGCGCTGGACCGGGTCTGGAGCGACCCGAACCCGGACTTCCGATACCTCGCGGTTCAGGCCGTCGGTCAAACACCGGGTACAGAAACGGAAGGCTATCTCAAGAGCGCGCTGCGCGACGAGGACGAGCGGGTACGAAACGAAGCGGCCGAGCAGTTGCGTCGTCGCGAGGAGGGTTGAGATGGTTCATGAGGTGCTTACGTCCCAGGCTGGTAGCTCTTGTTGGTCCCAGGAAGTGGTGGCGTTGTCAACCGGCTGTCCGCGATGGAGGCAGAGCCCTATGAAAGCAACCGAAGTGCTATCAGTAGGAGGTATAAGAGCATGATCTCATCATCGGGGTGGTTGAAGCGATTCATGATCGTCCTAGCCGTCGGAAGCGCGTGCATCATAGGTAACGGCGCGATCCAGAGCGCGTGGAGCCAGGAAGCCCAAACGTCATCCGCCCCGTATAGTGCCCGCCTTGCGCCGACTCGGACTGCTCCGGGGGTCCTGTCGGAGCCGCCGCAGGCCAGCGCGGCGGATATCGCGTGGCGTGAGGCGCATATGAACGAGGTCAATCTTCCCGGTCCGCCCCTGCCCCAAACGTCCGAGGCGACGCTCGCCGCAGCGGCCCCGGCGTCCGGCACGGAGACCGGAGGACCGCAG
>DATMXF010000008.1:0-2416 GCA_035561835.1 Patescibacteria group bacterium | reverse complement strand
GTTAGGCTACTGAAAGGACAAGCGATGGGGTTTTTTCGAAAGTTCGCGATCAAGCAAGTTGCTGGCGATCACATCTATGGAATTTCGAAAGTGATTGCCCAGTGCAAGAGGGATATGTCTCAAGTTCCGAAGCGGCAGTGGGCAAAGGCCATTGTTGAGGCAAGATACGATGAGCCCGGGGAACGGGAAGTGCGGGAGTCGTTGATTGAGCAGATCGAAAGACATGAAATAGATGATCTTCTCCACTTCATGATTATGACCTTGGTTGCCGAAGGCAAATTGGAATTGGGCGCAATCATTCAACCAAACGTAAAACGAGATTGGCAACAATATATTCTCGATGAATACGGTAAGTACGGAATCTCGATCAATGAAGCAACAGAACATTGGGGCTGAGACACCATGCCTTCTACCATAAAAGCATTTTTCGTATCTGTTGGGCTCCTTCTGATTATGATGTGGCTGTTTTCCAGTGCATCGAACCCATTCACAGTAGAAGATCATCCAATCAGCATAGTTGTGCTTCTTGTCGCCTTCGGTCTGACATTTGCCTGGGTCAAGCACGAGTTTGTCTCGGATCGAAACGACAAATGAATCCGGAGAATGAGCCTAACAATCGCATGCACTCGGACAGCAAAAAGCGCCGCTCCTTCGTCGCACCGCTTTTTGCTGCCGGTGATGCGAAACGTTGATATGACTTCCGCCGTCAAGCTGGCGATGCGATACGATGGAACGACGAGTCGGTGTCGTCACGGTGGACGCCCAAGCGATCGGAGGAGACGGAGCCTGTAACGGCGACGGTTGATCATGCTGATATCCGTGGGTTGGTTACCACCTTACTTGTGTCCGTCGGGTGCCTGCTTCGCTCTAGGGACGAGGGTCGAAACCTCTTAACGTTGTCGAAGGTTGCACCGAAACCGGGGCTGCGTCTCGTCCGATCGCTCGGGCGGTCAAACAGGAAAGATTTGGCGTGCCGGACCATCCGGTCGAAACGTTCAGATCGCCAACGGGACGGTGCGGGCGATCGCCCAGGCGAACGCGGCCAGCTCGCGGGCGATGGCGACGACCACCTGGTTCGGGTGTTTCCCGCGGGCGGCGAGTTGGCGATAGCGTTTACACAAACGGACCTGGGCTTTCCAGGCGATGTCGCGCGCGGTCTTCGGCAGTCCTTCAATACGACGCTGCAAATGGGCGCTGATCTTCGCCGGGTACCGGTACGCCCAGGCGCCTTCGACCAAGGCCCGGCGGGCATGCGTATTCCCGGCTTTGGTGATCCCACCTTGGCGACGATGGGGGCCGCTGGAGTATTCGGAAGGGGTCAAACCGAGAAAGCTCATCAGCTGGCGTGGATTATCGAATCGCGTGAGATCCCCGAGCTCGGCGACCACGGTGATGGCGGTGGTGAACTGCACCCCGCGCAGCGCCTGGATGGCTTCCACCACCGGCGCCAAGCGCCAACTCGGCATCGCCTCGCGCAGTTCGCCGTCCAGGCGCCGCAAGCGCTCGTCCTGCTCCGTGACCGCACGCAGATACTCCTGGAACACAATCTGCTGCGCCGGGGTCGGACACACTACTTTGGCGAGCCAGCGCAGGTGCGCCGGCCCCCAGGTGGCGCGACCTTCATAGCGAATGTCCTGGCGCAGGAGAAACGCCTTCAGCCGGAACTTGGCCGATTTGAGATCGTGCACCGTGTCTTCACGTGCCCGGCACAGATCCCGGATCGCCTCGTCCGCAACCGTCGGGACATACACCGGCGTCAGATCCCCCGAGCGCATCAGGCGTGCCAGCGTCACCGCGTCGCGGCGATCGGTCTTGACCCGATCGCCAGCCTTCCGCGGGATCAGGGACGGCGCCACGACCTGGCACAACAGATTGTGCTTCGTCAGATATCGGTACAGCCAGTAACCGCACGGGCCGGCTTCGTAGACGAACACGAGCCGCGAGGCTTTGGACTGGAGTTTCCGGATGAGCTTATCGATGTCGCATTGGCGGGTCCCGATGGCGCCGAACTCGATCACCTCAGCGCCGATATCGTCCGGTGCATAGGCGACGGCGATGGACTCCTTGTGGACATCGAGACCAACGAACAAGGCAGTGGTAGAGTGTTTCATGGCTGACCTCCGAACGCGTGAAATCGATTTGTGCCACGAGCACGATGCGGCTCTGGCCTTCCAAGGCTAACCCGCGATGAGCGACGGAGGTTAGCCTTGGTTCGCGGAAGTCATAATGTCTAGAGCACGGAAGCAACGCAATTGCTTGCCTCTAGGCCCGGGAGTAGACTTTAACTATGCGCAACATAATATTTGTCACTTTGGGCCTGATTCTTGCTGAGCACGGTCAGCATTTTTGATGGCGATTTCGCCTTTGGCGGTCAAGTATCGTGAGGGTCTGAGTAGGATCCCCCTCGGGGATCTTG
>DATMXF010000007.1:0-12689 GCA_035561835.1 Patescibacteria group bacterium | reverse complement strand
ATCGCCGCCCTGCCCAGTAGCCTGCTGATGGGGTACCTCTACCAGTCCTTTGGCGCCGGGCCGGCGTTCACCGTCGGCGCCGCCCTGGCCGGCCTTTCGGCGCTCCTGCTCCTGCTGCTGCTTCACCCCGGATCTCCCCGGACATAAAGGGTGTAGTGCGACGGAATCACCTTGTGAGACATTTTCGACGATATGCGGCTGCAACGGGCAGCGAGATGGGGGATCAGTATAGCTGGCGGAACACATTGGGCGTGACGTTACGCCTTGAGCTTGTTCTCGATCATGATGTGGATGATCGGGGCTAAGATCAGTTCCATTGCCAAGACCATCTTGCCGCCCGGAACCACGATGGTGTTACGGCGTGAGATGAATGAGCCGTTGATCATCACCAACAGGGTCGGGAAATCAACCCCGAAACGTTTCGGATCAACAAAGCGGATTACCACAAAGCTTTCATCTGCGGAAGGGATATCACGCGCGATGAACGGGTTGGAGGTATCCACAGTAGGCACGCGCTGGAAGTTGACGTGGGTGCGTGAGAATTGCGGGGTCAGATGGTTAATGTAGTCCGGCATCCGGCGCATGATGGTGTCTACCGTTGCTTCGGGCGAATAGCCGCGTTCAGCGTGGTCACGGTGGATTTTTTGAATCCATTCCAAGTTGACGCTAGGCACTACCCCGATGCCGAGGTCAACGTACTGGGCTACATCATAGCCGCCGTATTTCTGGTCTGGGGAAATGTCTTTCACCAAACCGTGCAAGCCTTCATAGAATAGGATGTCGGTGTTGCTTTCAATGTCTTCCCATGGGGTAAATTCTCCTGAATCGGCGTTACAGGTAATACCCGCGTCCGCCAAGCGCTTGCAATGGAATGCCGCTTCTTTAGCGTTATGCAAGTAGTGACGCTTTTTGCCAACCCCCGCTTCACCGTAGCTCTTGAATAGCGCTTCGAGTGCATGGAAGTCGTTGGCTTCGGGGCCGAAGTGGCTGAAATTGTGTTCAACCGCAGAGCGTTCCTTGAATTGCGTGCGAGTTACGCTGTGGAAGCTATCACCTTCAATAAACGCGGAGGTAATTTCCTCGCGGCGGAAAATATTTTCAAACGCACGTTTAACAAAGGTAGTGCCCGCCCCGGATGAGCCGGTAACTGCAATAACTGGATGCTTTTTGGACATGGAACTTCTCCTCAGAAGATTTATTGTATGCGCAATCCCAGAACATTCTAGCCAAGTGGGGCTGTATATGCCTCCTGATAGGGGCTGTGCATTAAGTAGACAAATGGTGCGCTACCCATTGCTAATCAGCACGTTAGGGGCTTATGCGCGAAGTCTGGCGTGTAAGGCTGAGCATAGACGCGGTGTTGCGCGGTGTCAAGGGTGGTGAGGGGGGTCCGGTCAAGGAGAGAGCTGGCGCGGGATCGGTCTCTTACTGTCCGGGACCTTACTTCCCCTCTCCCAAGAGCTTCTTGTCGGCCTTCTCTATCTCCTGTGAGGTCTTCGTTCCGGCCTTCTCTACGTGCCCCGCGGCAGTGTCGAGCGCCTTCTCTGTCTTTTCCTTGGCTTTCTCCTGTGTCTGGATCGCCTTGGTTTCCGCTTTGCGCTTCTGCTGCTCGGCCTTCGCCGCAGCCTTCTCCGTCTCCTGCTGGGCTTTCTTCTGTGCCTGCTCAGCTTTCATGGCCGCCTTGTCGGCTGTTTTCCTCGATTTCTCCTCCGCCCTCTCCATGGCCTCTTTGGCCTTCCCTTCCGTTTTCTCTAGTCCCTTCGTCGCCTTTTGTTCAACCCCGGTCTGAATGTCCGAGATCGTCGGTACCGTCGGGATAACGGGCGGTTGGTATTGGGCAAAGGCCCACGTGCTGGATAGTAGTGCGCTCATAACGGCACCGGTAAATGTGAGAATCTGTTTCATCTGCGAGCCCTCCTTGGTTAACATTCTGTTGATGAACAATACGTCAATTAAGGTGTAGGAACTTCCCTCGCGGTGTTTCGCCATCGAGCTGAGCATAGACGCGGCGTTGCACGGTGTCAAGGGAGGATGGAATTATGGGGACATAATACCGAATGTTGGAGTTCCCAACCACCGAATCGGGTAAGCTGTCCCCGGAATTCCGGCATCGAGTTAGGCATCACTATCTACGCCTGATTGCCCGCGGCGAGTCATCAACACCCACAGTCGAGCGTAGATCACGACATTGATCGCAAGCGCCGCCGTACCCAAGCCGATCTGCACGCTACGTGTCAGGCCCCCAGGATAAAGAAGAGCTATGAAATAATGCTCTATGAAACCGCCGGCGTAACCCGCCTCGCCCGCGCGCCGGCGGAGAGCGTTCTCCAGCGGCGTAAGCGGACACACCCAACCCGCATACTGGATGAGGATTCCCCAGAGGACAGCCGGAAGGTGAACCCACGCGAGTCGCCGCCAACGCAAGACCAGCAGACCGCCCAATACCACGAATACCACAAACGCGAGGTGTACAATCAGGACAGTGTCGGCTAGAGAATCATAGACCATGATCGAACTGATCGCCCTCTGGAACCGGAAGGTATCCGCCCAACGAGCCCAAGGACAAAGTCTGCCACCCAACGATTTGCAGCGGTCGGTGTTCCATGTCGTCCGACCGTGGCCATCCCGTTGGCGGTCCTCATTCTTTGCAATCCCAGAGTCACCATAATAAATTACGTACTTCTATCGAGTTTTCCAAGTACTGAAATGAACGGGATACTCGTCGCAATCCCCACCCCTTGAGAATTCTGTGAACACAACACTGCTTTCATCTTGACTCCTCATGGATAGTCTCATGCCCTTTTAGCATGGCTAGAATTTCCAGACTAAGCCCGCATAGCGGGTGCGAGCCGCAATCCAGGAAATAGCGGGAGCCTCGGATTCCCGCTTTCGCAAGAATACCCCATGCGCATGAAAGTCTGTGAGGCAGGGCATTCAACCACCGCCCGCGTCATTGCGAGTATCCCATCCGGCGGGGCCTGACCCGCAGGTGGGAAAAACTTACCAGTTTCTGAGTAGCGACCAGCGGGAGCGTGGCAATCTCACCGTTCTTTCCGGCGACTGCGTATCCCAACGACTGTGAGATTGCTTCAGTCGCGATGCTCCTTCGCAATGACCCGCGAGGGGGACTTTCGAAGCAATACCCCATGCGCCGGTGGCGCACCCATGCGCACGAAAGTCTGTGAAACGATGGCCTGCAACCCACGTTCGCGTCATTGCGAGCGACTGAAGGGAGCGCGGCGATCTCACCGTAGTTGTCCTGAACGACTGTAAGATTGCTTCGGTCGCTTCGCTCCCTCGCAATGACCCGTGAGAAAGACTTTCTTGGCAATGACAATACATGGAGCGCCGATTTCTTTATCATACTTCTGACTCAGAACGCCAGGAGTATATATTATGTCCCTAGAATTATCGCTATAACAACTTATTGCGTATTATTACATAATGTAAGAAGTATATGAGATATTAAACTAACATATTATTACATCCATCATATTATAATATTGAATAGTAACGATCCATAGTTTTCTACTTTCTCAGTACCGTCTTATGGTATAATTCTGTTTAGTGATCTTCTCACCCATCAACATGGGAATGTGATGGAACAACTGATCAAGAGTCTTTTCACCATAATAAACAGTTCGTCCGGGATGCGGTCCGCCGACCTCAACCAGCTCCTCGGAACCGTTCTGGATGAGGCCCTGAAGGCGGTTGACGATGCAGTCCTCGGCTGGATCTGCCTAGTCCGCGATCTGCCGAACTATTTGAACTGGCCTGCCGTCACCGCGTTACCACGGGACTCAGTCTTCCTCGCGGTGGTGAGACACGCCGACAGGGAGACCCCCATAACGACTCCCGTTGCCTGCCAGGACTGCCTCTGTCGTCGCTTTCTCACCGGCGACGATCCGCCGCCCCAATATACCGTCATCGACGTGTGTCCGCATCCAACCATTTCCGAACTGTCGGCCGGCGCTCACGCGTGCGTGCCCCTCTTCGCGCAGGATCGTCCGATCGGTGTGCTGAACCTCGCGAAGGCGGGGTCTGCGTCCTTCTCTGACAGTGAACGGCTGTTCCTCCGGGTTGTCGCAAGTCAAATGAGCGCCGCGTTAGAGAATGCCGGCCTGATCGGTGAGGCACAGGCCAGACTCAAAGAGACGCAGACGCTGCTCGAAGTGAGCCACTCCGCGAATTCCACCCTCGATCTGCAGGAGGCTGTCCGACGCATCGCACGAGCCATCGCTCGTGTCCTTGGGGCCGATACTGCCGGCTCCTATTTGTTGGACAGCCACAACGGGCAACTCGTCCCGTTCGCCGGTTATCACCTGCCAAAACACCTCCTAGAGCCGCTCAGCAGGATACAGATTCCTGTAAAAGGATTTAGATTTGTCGAAGAGGCGTTTAGGACGAAGGCGGCCGTCTATACCAGCAATACAAACACAGACAGTCGATTAGATCATTCGGTCTTTCGCGTGTTTCCTGCTAAATCAGGTCTTTTTGTTCCGATGCTTGCGAAGGACATGATCGTAGGTGGACTCTTCATCATCTGGTGGACAAGAGAGCATTATTTTACCACAGACGAGGTGCGGTTGGTTGATGCTATCGCACGCCAGACTGCGGTCGCCATCGAGAACGCCAAACTGTTTGAACAGGCCCACACACATGCTCAGGCTGCCAAGGCCTCAGAGGAAAAGTATCGGCTGCTGGCCGAGCGTGTCCACGACGTGATCTACGCGCTGGACGCTGAGGGTCAATTTACGTACGTCAATGCTCGAGTCACGGAGATACTCGGCTACGCGCCGGAAGAGTTGTTGGGTCATCCTTACACGGACATCCTTACGCCGACGAGCCAGCGCCAACTCCTGGAGATCTTTGCTGGGGCAGCCACAGGCAATGACCCGTTCGGCTTCTGTGAGCTTGATATGGTGAAGAAAGAGGACTCCGTGTCGGTTCCGTTCGAGATCGGTATGGTGACGATTCGGGATGCTATGAGTCGGCTAATCGGCTGGCATGGGATCGCGCGTGATGTGACGGAACGGAAGCAGTTGGAGCAGCAGCTTCTTCGGGCCGAAAGGCTCCGAGCCCTGGGCGAAATGGCGTCCGGGGTCGCCCATAACTTTAACAATGTCCTGGGCGCCATCCTGGGGCGAGCTCAAATCCTGCGTCGGGCGGTCCGGGATCCGGAGGCGCAGCGAGGGCTCGAAGCGATTGAAAAGGCGGCGTTGGATGGGGCTAATATGGTCCGTCGCCTGCAACACTTCACACGCCAACGGCGAGACGAAGAGTTTTTTCCGGTGGATCTTAACCAGGTAGTCAAGGACGTGCTGGCCATGACCGAGACCAGGTGGAAGGATGAGGCCAATCTCGCCGGAGCGACATTCGAGGTAACAACCAGCTACGGCAAGATCTCTTCTGTCATGGGCAACATCTCGGAACTTCGGGAGGTCTTGACCAATCTGATCTTCAACGCCGTTGAGGCGATGCCGCACGGCGGTACGCTTGGTTTAAAGACTGAAGAGATCGAAGGGTGGATCTGTGTCAGCGTCTCCGATACGGGAATCGGGATGACCGATGACGTGAAGTCGAAGGTGTTCGATCCGTTCTTTACCACAAAGGGGGTCAAGGGGACCGGGCTTGGACTCAACGTATCGTATGGAATCATCAGAGGACATCATGGCGAGATCACTGTGCAGAGCCGACCCGGGCAGGGTACGACCGTATCGATCACGCTGCCGATTTCCTCCGAACTCCGATCGGTTCCACAACCCACATCGTCGCCATCCACCAAGACGGGGCACATCCTGGTCATCGATGATGACGACTTGGTCCGCGAACTCCTCTCCGAACTCCTCTGTTCGGCCGGCCATACCATTGTTCAAGCAGAGGGTGGCCTGGAAGGGATTCGCCTTTTCCGACAAGGGAGCTTCGATCTTGTCCTGACCGACCTTGGTATGCCGGAGTGTTCAGGTTGGGAGGTAGCAGCGGCCATCAAGAGGATAGCCCCTCGCACTCCTATTGCGCTTATCACCGGGTGGGCGCTTACGCTCGATCGGTCGAAGCTTAGAGAGGCCGGGGTTGATCTGGTATTGAATAAGCCGTTCCAGGTCGCCGAGGTCATGGCGCTTGTTGCGGAGGGTTTGGAGCTGCGTGAAAAGATCTAGCAGGGTGGGCACAAGTGCCCACCCTGCTGGAACCTCACCGCGTTGTGTCAATTGGCCCGCTTGGCAAGCCATTCGGAGATGATGGGCCAGATCTCCTGTTGGGCTCGACGGCTTGTCACGATCCGCGCATGGCTGTAATCCTCTCCGTACCCTTCAGATTTCGCGCAGAACATCATCTGCTTATCGTGGCCCCCTAACGCATTGTAGAGTCGGCGACATCCCTGATACGGGGCAATGAACCGGTCGCCTCCTCCGGCGACACAGAGAGCAGGAGCAGTGATCCTGCCGAGACCGTCGAGGTAGTCGAAACCGTCGTGTCCGGTCCACCGACCGTTCCAATTCCAGCGAAACCACTGATTCATCACGCCACGGAATTCGTTTTCTGGCCCCAACTTGAACAATGGTCCCGGCGCGTATCCGAGCAGATTGTTGCCTACAGCACTCAGGGCGATCTTTGCCCAGCCTGACCAGGTCATCCCCGCATCTGTTGCCTGGCTGGCCAGCGTGACGATACCCTTGACCTGCGCGAGCGCTTCAGGATGTCGCGCCAGGTGCATCAGGAGCACGAGGCCGCCGCCGCTGTGTCCGACCCAGAAGAGCGGTTTGTTCTGAGTGTTGTGTCGCACCGCGCGAAGCGCCGCCGGGACGTCCAGTTCGCTGAATCGCTCGAAGTCCGGGTAAGCGGGCCCCACCTCGCTTCGACCGTGGCCCCTGAGCTCCAGGACCCAGCAGTCAAAGCCGTTTTCGGCAAGGTATGTAGCCAGCCTCGTGCAGGTCTGAGCGTTTGAAAATGTTCCGTGAGAGAGGATAATTGGGGAGTCGTGCCAGACATCGCCGTATACCCTCAGCAGTGAGAGTTCAACGCGATCGCTGGTCAGCTCTCGATACCATGTGAGTGTGGTTAATTCGCGTTGCCGCCGGATCGGAGGTCTGAGATCAGAGACGACGTCTTCAGACTGGCTGCCCAGTTCCGCGCTGAGACGAGGTTCTTCTGTACCCAGTTCTTGTCGAACCGCTGTATTTGTGGGCGGTTGCGGCGCCAGCAGGAACGCATCTTCCTGGACGGACGGCGCTGAACTTTTTCCCTTCCTCATCTCCTCTGTCCGCTCGTACGCAAGCAAGCCCTGGATCAGTGGGGTATAAAACACCCCGTCGCCCACCAGCGTCACCTTGTTGCGATCGATCTCAGCCCATCCTTTCTCCACGAGCGCCTGCCAGATATCGGCGTACTCTTCCAGGAGATTGACCCTGAAAAGCTCATTGTATAGAGCGACATCGACGCTCATGCTCTGGAGCATCTGGAAAAGGCTGGCAATCCCCAGGTCCTTGTGTGTGTAGTGGAATCCCCTCTCAGCCGGGAATCGACTTTCGTCAAGACGGCCAAAGTACTCTCCCGCTTTGGTGGAGTTCATATAGATCCACCCCGGCATTTCGGGGGTCCCTGGAAAATAGGTGACGCCGGCGAACCCCCAGCCCCACATGTCGTATCCGACAATTCCGTGATCCGCGTCGCGAGTGAACGCCCGTCGCATATTTTCCTCGAACCGATACTCGCCTGAAAGTCCAGGGGTCACTTTCTCCCAATCGTAGGCGGTCACCTGTCGATACCCATGGCTTTCCAGAAACTGTTTGGAGGCGCGGTACATCTCAAGGTTCTGCTCAGTCGAAGGAAGTTCGTCCCGCCGATGGCGCGCGAAATCGGTTCGGCCGGCTACATTCAGCTCGTAATGCGTAATATGACCGATGCCTGTTCGGACGATCGCCTCCAGGTCCTTCAGCATCAATTCAGTCGTCTGTTGCGGCCACCCGAAGATCAGATCGACGCTGCTCCGGAGTCCCAGTTCCTCGCACCACTGGAGCGTCTGAAATGCGTGCTTGGCCTTCTGCTTCCGTCCGCTCAGCTTGATCATCTCGTCATCGAGCTGTTGTACGCCCATGCTGATTCGGTTGATCCCGGCTGCCTTCATCGCGGCAAGTTTCTCTCTGGTAAAAAGCTGGGGAATACCTTCCAGGGTAATTTCGATGTTCGGAGGAATCGTCGGAAAGACCCCTCGCACGATCTCCATAAGCCTATGGTAATCGTCCGGCCTGTACAGATTTGACGTGCCTCCCCCAAAATAGATACCGGCAGGTTCTTCGTTTTCGAAGAAATGCTGATACCGTCGTCCTTCCGACTCCAGATACTTCAGATACCTGTCGAGTTGGGTTTGCCCCTGATACACTTCACTGGGAAACAGGCAGTAACCGCATCGTTCGGGATTAGTGGGAAGGCAGTACGGTGTGCCGACGTACACGTTGAGCCGCTTTGGTATGGCCGCGTTTGCTATCCTTCGCTCGACCATGACCTCCTTCATCGGCACATCCCGCTCCAGCCAAAAAAGCGGGGAAGGATGAGCGTGCAGGACCCTGTTGCTCTGTCGCCGCGTCCGCTGCTTTTCGATGTAGTCATATACCCCTTTGATGCGATGACCGTAAGTTGCCTGAACGCTAACGCTGCTCATAGTACCTCCTCCTGCATAGCCCGACCTCCGATCTGGAGGTACGGGGATGGCTGGTCGGACCCAGTCCAGGCTCTGGACAGAGCCTTCCAGCGTTGATCGCGTGAGGTGACATTTTTTTTCAGAATAGTGTCATAATATCGCTACGAGTGAGCATCCAGGTGATACGAATAACCTATTGAACTAGACGTAATGAGCTAGACAGCATTGTTATTGAGGATAACGCAGGTAGGTATATGCAAGAGCAGTGCTACATATTATCAATTAAGCCACATTAATATCTAATCGATGCAGATGCAACAGATAAAGACATGGTGGTGCGGCAGTGACCTATATTATGGAAGCGTACAGGGCGAGTCAGGCGCAGCGAATCGGATTGAATCAGGAAATCGGGATACGAAGAAACGAGGGGAGCGGGGAAAGGCTTAACCTGGGAGGAACTCCGGACGGATTCGCGTGGTGATTACGCCCTGTTCCCAGGCCCTATTAAGAAGATGTTCAAGGCCTTGTCGGCTTTCCTGATTCCAGGCGCGAGTATCCTCATTGACATACATGCCGACGAATCGGTCGGCCAGCGTCGCCTCCATACCGCGGCCGAACTGTATGGCGTAATCAAGCGCCTGCTGTCGGTGCGCCAAGCCATAGTCGATGCTGGCCTGGAGGTAGTTCGAGACTTCCAGACAACACGGCTCACCAAGGTCCTTACGGATGGCGTTAGCCCCGAGCGGCAACGGCAACGCGGTCTGCTCGTACCACCAGGCGCCGAGGTCCACCAGTTTAGTGAAGCCACCGGCCTCGAAGGTGAGCTGGCCCTCGTGGATGACCAGTCCGGCATCCGCCTCGCCCCTGTCGACGGCGTCGAACACCTGGTCAAAAGGGACCTCAACGGCTTGAAACTCACTCAGGTACAGCCGCAGCGCGAGGAATGCCGTCGTCAATGTACCGGGAACGGCAATTCGCTTACCACGAAGCTCGGCAGGATCGAGCCTCTGCTTTGCCACAATGATCGGTCCATAGTTCCGTCCGATGCTGGCGCCATGGGGTAACAGGATGTAGCGGTCGGCCACATACGTATAGGCATGAACCGAAAGCGCGGTCACCTCCAGCCTGCCCTCCAGCGCCCACCTGTTCAACGTGTCGATCGCTTCGAGGATGTGCTGGAAGCGAAACCGACCTGTATCGAGTCGCTCCTTGGCCAAGGCGTAAAACATGAATGCATCATCCGGATCCGGACTATGTCCGATCCGGATGAGATGTGTCTCCGTATATTGTCCGTCCTGTGATCCTGTCATGTAGTATCTCAGAAATCGCTTAATACTTGAGATCGTTCGGACTGAGCCCGTCGAAGCCCCACACGTCCCCTTCGACAAGCCCGGGGTGAGCGGAATGTGTAGACGAATCTTGGGGATCAGTACGAGTCCGCATTATTCAGGATCTCGTGAATGCTGTTTTTCTTCGCCCCCCTTTATACATCGGGATTGAGGTGCGTGCAAGGGATGATTGAAGATTCGTCCGCTTTTTCGCGGTTGACTGATTATCCTTGACAAATGCGCGAGCGGTGACTATTATGAGCCGATTGTTGGTCTGAGGGCTTCGTTGACGTTGTTTTGAAAGCACCGCGAGGACCAGGGGCTCGCGGTTTTTTCGTTTCTAAGACCCTGATCATATCAGCAGAAAGTGACGCTGTGATGAAGAGGGATAATGGCTCTTGACGATAGTACAGAGGATACAAGCGGGGGTTCGAGGCCCGATAAAGGCGGTCGACATCGCCCTCTCGAGGTCAAAGTAGACGGTCGAGGGGTCGAATCGGCTATTCGGCTCTTCAAGAAGCTTGTCCTGCGCGATGGGATTCTCAAGGAACTGAAGCGAAGAGCCCATTACGAGAAACCGGGGGAGAAGCGTCGCCGAAAGGTTCGAGAGGCTGCGCGCAGGCTTCGCCGTCAGGCGGCTCGCGCGGTTCGCCGCGACCAGTCAGAATTCTGAGTCTCCCTGAGAGATCCGGGAGGAGAAAGCCAGCCATGGACGACGGGACCATGGCGACGGCGTCAATTGAACTGCCCGTAAAAAGTCGGCCAGAGGCCGACGAAAGGAGTTTCGAGAGCATGGGGACACGAGTGTATGTGGGCAATCTCCCGTTTGATACGGATGAAGCCGCGCTCCGCACCCTTTTCGAAGAGGGTGGACGTCGAGTCGCTGACGTGAAGATCATTACCGATCGGGACACCGGACGGGCCCGTGGCTTTGCCTTCGTTGAAATGGAGAATCAAAGCGACGCCCAGGCTGCTATCCAGGCGTTGAACGGACGACAGGTCGGGGGCCGCGCATTGACAGTTAATGAGGCGAAAGAGCAGGCCCCTCGCCGAGGAGGCAGCGGCGGTGGCGGAGGATTTCGTAGCGGTGGTGGCGGCGGTGGTGGTGGCGGCCGCAGGCCCCGCGGCTACTAATAATCAGCGCAGCATATAATCTTCAAAGAGCAGGCCCGGGTGGATCAGGCCTGCTCGATTTTTCCAGCCTGCTGAGGTCGTAAGATTCCCTATCCCTATCGGTAACTTCCGAACGGCTCGCCCCTGATCGTCATTGGCTCGGTCCGCCTCCGAGAGGCCGGTCGACCGAAGGTGACGACGACATGGCTGCATAGATTTCAAGAAAGGTCGAGAGCGTCACGAGCAGCACGGGCCCCAGGATAAACCCGAGAATCCCGAATACCTGGAGGCCGCCTAGCATCCCGAAGAGCAGGAAGAGCGTCGGTAGATTGGTCCCGCCCGAGATGAGAGCCGGCCTCAGCACATTGTCGGCCGTGCTCACAACCACCGTCGACCAGGCGAGCAACAAGAGTCCGCGAATCCAGCCTCCCTCAAGAAACAGATAGAAAGCCGCCGGAATCCAGATCAACCCGGACCCGCCAACCGGCAGCAGCGAGAAGAGGGCGGTGGCCATCCCGAGAAAGACCGGGTACGGGACACCAACGGCCCAGTACCCTACTCCTCCCAGGATGCCTTGCGCCAAGGCCGTGACGATGGTACCGCGCACGACGGCCGATACGGCCTCGTAGAGGCGGGAAAAAAGCGCCTCGGCATGCTTTCGCTCAAGCGGTAAAATCCTTTGGAGGCTGTGAACGATCGTCTCACCATCTCTAAGCAGAAAGAAAAAAGTAAAGACCGCGAGAAAGAGATTGACCGTGAAGCTCAACAGGTTGATGGCGATCCCCTTCAGATTGTCGACAATGAAGCTGCTGACCGCCCCCAGTCCGCCCAGCAACAGCGCGTTCAGATCGAAGCCCAGACGCGTGAAGGGCAGACTCACGCGATCCCACAGGGCCCGGCCGGCCATAACCGCCGGATGGGACGCGATCCCCGCCAGTCCCTCCTGCTGATAGAAACGTTCCGCCGCCTGATAGAAGCTTACCGCTTCTTGCGTCAGCACCCATCCACAGAGAATGGCCGGGACCATCACGGCAACAATTACAGCGATCGTCAGCAAGAGGGCTGTGAACCCGGGCTTGTCACCAAGCCGGTGTAACAGACGGCGGTAGACCGGTTGAAAGACAACGACCAGAATGACTGCCCAGAAAATCGGGGACGCAAAGGGAACGATGATCAGGTAGGTCAGATAGATGAGCAGGAGCAGAGATCCATAAAAGAACACTATGGAGACGCCGGCCCCGTTCCCGCTCCATCGCGCAAGCATCCCCTCATCTTTCTTGTCAGCCATTGTCGCCACCCTCTGAGTCTATTCGGCTCAATCGAAGAGTTCCGGATCTGCATTGTCGTTTCTGATACAGGCGCACACCATCTGCGCGGTATTCCTCGCCATGCCGATTCGGCCGTATCGATCCAGCAGGATGATGCCGACCTCGGCGCCGATCCTGGCCGTCAGTTCACCGACGGCGCGCCTGGCCGCCGCCATCGGATCTTCGCCGTTCTGAAGAAATTCGAGGGCCGTCTTTGCAAGCGCCAGTTTGATGATCGCCTCCCCATCGCCGGTGCAACTGGCCGCGCCAAGTTGATCATCGGCGTAGGTCCCGCAGCCGATC
>DATMXF010000006.1:0-9227 GCA_035561835.1 Patescibacteria group bacterium | reverse complement strand
ATGCTGCACATGGCGCCTGTCTGCGTGCCACGCACAGGCAGGCCGGCGGCGGCCGACTGGTCTCCAAAGGTGCTCAAGGCGGTCGCTACGACGGGGGAAGGCGTTGCGGCGCTGCTGGATGCGATCTTCGAGCACAGGGCGTTCATGGATGAGCGTGATCTGCGGAGGAAAAAGGGACGGGAACGAAGTGAGCGTGCCTTTCGAGCGCTGCTTCAGGAGAGACTCACAGCCAGAGCGTTGGAGCGGTTCGAGCAAGATGGGAGTATGAAAGAACTGATCGCCCGCGTCGCCGACCGTACGCTCGATCCCTACACCGCTGTGGATGAAGTCCTCGCCAAGATCGGCCTGTAAGGACAAGCCCGAGCGCGTGCTATCTTTCCTCCGTTGCCTGACGTCATGGCCGAGCCGCGCAGTCTTCGGATCTTGGCAGCCGATGAGGATCCACTTGTTGCAGGGTGGCGGGTCGCCGATCTTTGCGTCAGGAACGTAGGCGGCGCGCACACGCTCCTTCTTACAGGTCAGCATGCGCGTAACGCCCACGCTGAGCCCCGCGGGCCCCACCGAGTGTTTTCCGCTTGGTAGATCGCGTCCGGGGCCCGCGTCGGCTCGAGCGTTCTGTTCGGCACTCCACCTGCTCACCGTGAAAAGGCCATCCAATTGACTCGGTCCTACGTTCCGACGGGCGCTCCTGGAAACAATCAATCATCGATGCCCTTCTGCTTCCACCAGGCGAATGTGCGTCCTTTCTGGCGAGCGGATGACTGGGGAAGTTTTCGTGGCGCGGATGTGGAAGGGAACGTCGGCGGTGAGGGATTCGATGGAGGAAGCGGAGGGGTGGGCGGCGCAGATTGGTTTGGAAAATACTTGATCCAGTAAAGTCCCGTGCCTGGGATGCTGAACGAAACGTAGCGTTGTCCCGTTGGCGACACGCCAAAGCGGAACCCGAGTATTCCCCAGCTCCAGCCCAGGCCGCGTTTCGTGACGCTCCAGCGAAACGGCCCACGACGGAACGTTTTGCGAAACCGCCAGCTCATACCACCTTTAACCCGAATAGCACCCTTTTGAGGTAATTGGGAAAGTTGATGTGGGCGACCCGCTTCGCTTCCCGCCGGACCTTTTCTTTCTGAAAGTGCATCGTTCCGACCTTCGCCGTGATTTGTTGAATTCGTTGGTCAGCGGTGCTCATCTTCGTATGGATTGCAGCCGTTAACTTCCTAAGTTCCTCGGGGATGACAGCATATTGGGGACGGTATCGGCTGCGGATGGCCTCGATCTCTCTTCGTTTCCTTTCATCGAGCTCGGTGCGTTCCTTTTCGATGGGGGCGCGTTCGGCCTGAGAACGCGCCCGCACTGCCGATTCTTCCGCGCGGCGGCGCGGTTCGGCAACGGCAATGTCCTGCTCCATCTGGCGTTGTCGACCTTGATAGTTGGCGCGGATACTGGCGAGTTCTGCTGCTGGAAGAGATGTGGGCATCGTGCGCTTGGCATCGGCTTCAATGGTGGCTCGCCATGCTTCGATGGCGGCCGCGCGGCTGTGCTTGATCCCCTGAACACGTTGCACGGCGTGGTAATTCACATCAGCGGCCGTTCTGAAGCCACTGACGCTTAGGCGCGCCTTGAAAGCCGCCCCGACGCCCGGAATCGAGGCCGTCTCGATGCGATGGTAGCTAAGGTGGCCTTGGATATGACTCACTTGCAGTGCATGAAGACGGTTGGCGATCTCTACGGCTTCGCCCTGCGTCAGCGTCCGGAGTTCATTCTGCATCGACGAAATTCTCGTGCCGAGGTCGTTCTGAATCTTTTGGAGTGATTGAGCTTCCATCTGTCGGATAGCGTTCCACCGTTGGTCGGCGGCGCTGAGGGCGGCACGGACTGATGCCTCGACCCGTTCCACTTCTAACTGTTCCTGCCGCTCAAGAGTGTGGTGTTGACCGAGGATCTGCTCACGGCGACGTTCTTCCTCTTTGTGGTAAGTGTCCTTCTCGCTTGCCGCGGTTTGGATCTCCGCGGTTAGGGTCCCTATTTCCTCATCAATTGTCCGTGCCTGAGCCAGTAAATCTCGGGTCTCATTCATTGCGGGATCGAGCCGATATCGGGAGAAGAGGAACGCGGCGTTCATTAGTACAAGCAACGCTACAGGAAGTCCGTAAAAGGCAGCCACGACGTCAACCCCGCCAACGAACACTGCACTAGAGAGGACGATGGTTGACACAAGAAGAATGAGGCGCTCGATGGCAGGGGAGTTCATGAACCAAATGTCGCGAAGCGGAAGCGTTTCGGTTTCCCAGTCAAAGATCCACGTGAGATTGGCGTATGATCCTGTGAGCGTCGGCTGGCCTGAGTCGACCGTAGTCACCACCGCGGAAGAGGGCAGATGGTCTTTTATCCAGTCAAGGCCGGTGGGTAGCGCGGCGGGAACTGGCGCGCGCGGCGCCGGTGCGGCGATGATGTTTCCGTCGAGTGACGGAACCTGATCCGGTGGAAGCTGAAGTAGAGACTCAAACAATTGGGCGGCCAGACGCGTTCGTGAGTCCGTCGAAGTTTGGAGCACTCGAAACAGAGCGGATTTTTCGGGCCGTTCGAAATCTTCACGACGAAACAGAAGCGCTTCGTCTCCCCCCTGAAAGCGATCCCAAAGGGATGAATCAGCGCTGAGCGCGATCAAAGCGAGGCCGATCACCCACGCGGAGAAGTTATCCACGTTCATCCCGAAATGACCCTCAGTGCGCCGCGGGTGCTGGTAGTTGCGGTGCCCAACTTCGTGGCTCCCCCGGCCAGCAAGCGCTGGAACGAACATGCCGTCGTAGTCGATGAGCTTTATCTCACCATTGATGATGAGAATGTTACCGTGCTGCAGATCTCCATGCGTGATCGAAGTGCGTTGAAGAGCAGAAAGCATCTGAAGCCAACGGGAAGCTAAACCCCGCAATGCCGATGGATCTCGGACGTTCCTTTTCACGTACGAATCGAGGGACTCCCCGCTTAACCATTCCATTTTGACGATGGGGTACCACGAGCCACGAACGTGAATCCCCTGGCGTAGGAACTGGAAGAGCACCATGTGCGGAACTTGAATTTTCTGGAGATGGTCGTGGATCGCCGCGTAGCGCTCTTCCTGATCGGGAAATTCGCGGAGAAAACAACGTACCGCCCAATCTCGTTGGCCGCACCGGAGCTTGTAGACGGTGGCGAAGCTACCGCTGCGGGCACGAGGTAGGCCGAGCATATCGGCCTCCGCCTGGCCCGCTCGAAGCTCATGGTCGCTGAAAGCCATCCGCGGATTTTGCAGTGCTTCGTTGTAGTCTTGGGGCGTCGGCCACGGCATCGAGGTTCTTAATGGAGGTCAGCGCGGAACAGAGTCACATCATCGTTTTTGATGGCACCCTTTCCGCGGAGATCGGCGATCCATTCGGGGAATGGTTTCGGTTCGTCAGTTGTGTCGAGGTCGCGAAGCGTATTCCACGGTCGCTCGCCCTGCTCGGTTTCTTGGTAGAACCAATGGGCAAGAGCATCCGTCATAAGAAAGAACGTGTCATCTGTGGCCCATGTTCCCTCCAAGGTACGGAGGTGGTTCTCGATTGCCCCGTTTGTTGCCGGATCGCTCGAGAGAAGACACGGGCGGTTGTTGAAATCCGCCGCGGCGCCGAGTGGGAACGATGCGAGGACCACGTTACCCCGCACCTGTGCGACGCAGCAGTCACCAACGGCGAGTGCCTGCCAAGCTCCATGATGATCGTTTGGGGAACGCGCGGAGAATGTCAGTCCAAGAAAAGACGCGAAGGTTCCGCTGCGTAAATTCTCCTCGGTGTACCACGGCAGTGCTTTTCCGTGAACTTCCTCGCGCCAGCGCTCTTGGAGTGGAGCCAGATCCTTACACAGGGTTTCCGGCCGCACACGTCCGTAGCCGAAGGCCTCGACGAGTTGCTTGGCCCACAGCCCAGAATACGACGTTTCGGTAGCCCCGTCGGCCACGGCGAGCCGGAGCTGCGCCTTTCGAGTCCGCAGTCGTTTGGGAGGCCAGAAAGCGTCTTCGTATTCAGCAGCAGCGTTGCCGGCCTTCGGCACCCAGAATGGTTGAGCAAATATCTCCACTGCCTGGCACTCGAATCCTACCGCAGGTTACTCGGTCGAGTTCCAATTTCGAGCGCCTTGATCACTGCGACCATATCGGCGTTGAAGACGAAACCTCTTGCTCCTTCCTGAAGTCGATAGCCTTCTTGTTGAGCTGCTGCGCACATGTGCGGCGGCAAATGGCTCGACATTCGAAAGAGCAGTTGAGCAAATTGGTCCGGTAGGCCTGCTTCGGAATTCGGAAACTCGATTGGCGTGGCATGGTGCGACGACAGGTGAATGTTGAACACGAGAACCTCGCCGTCGTTGGTGCTCAGGCGTCGCAGAGAATCGGCGGCGCTGCTCGGATCTCCGTCCGTGGCTTCTCCATCGGTGATGTTTATGACGATCGGCGGGAAAGAACTTGCGTGTTGCGTGAGCCATCCCTCAAGGATGGTCTGCGCTTGGGCGAACGCCTGGCACATGGGAGTGCCACCGTTGGCGATAGGATCCACCCAGATTGGAAACTTGATTTTCACCAAGCCGCCAACTCCATCCTCTTTTTCTCGCTCATCCAAACGTACGGGGCTGGTGGCGATTTCGCTCAATGGAACGAGCTGTCGGCCGGCCAGTGAGCCGCCCAATGCCGGTCCGACGGTCTGCCCATAACCGAGTACGCCGATCTGGTAGTAGTCCCGGACGCCTTCTTCCTTTGCGCACCGGAGAATGAGGTTGCGCAGCAGGTTGTTCAGAATGTCCGACAGCCCCTGTGCTTTGTTGCGGCTGGAGGCCCCTCCGCCCCTGGCGTCCGCCATCGAGCCGGACTGATCGATGAGAAAAACAAAGCAGGACGGATTGGCACGGCTGATCTCGGCATTGTAGGCCATCAGAGTCCTCCCTCGGTTCCCTTACCATGATTGCCCTTGACGGGAAATTCCGTCGTACCAGGCGAAAGTCCGCTGCTCACGCCGAACTACTGAGTAGACTCGTCGATCTGTCTCCATCGGCTTTTGCCGTAGTTAGCGCGGATTTTATTGTGTCTGTCAACGGTTAGCAAGGAATTTCTGAGTTCCGTAGATCAGATAAACATTGCACGTATTGTCAGCTTATCGCACCCCGGTCGAACTACCCTCCGGACCAAATCCGAGTCGATCCGCTGGGCTCTGAACTCCCCTGCCGGCGCTTCATCCGGGCGGCGCGGCAGCTCAGGTTGGCCCGCACGGAGAAGTCCCCGGTACGCATTGCCGTCGGGAAGCGGCTGACGGAGGTCAGGAACCAACGTCCGCGGCGGCCGCAGGCCGTCCGCCAGATCGGCTTGTTGGACAGGAGACTGGACAGGACAAGTCGGCCAGGGTTTGGGCCGCTGCATCTACTCGCTCTCCAGAGAGCTCTGGAGCAAGGCGTAGACCAGAGAAATGTAACTCGCGCTGGGCGAAGGACAGTGAAGGCGGGGGGCAATATAGGTGATGTCGACGACGACTCAGCCCGGGCGCTTCTGGTCCGCTCTCAACCTGTATATGAGCTTGCAGCATCGTCACAACTCGGCCGAAAGAAGTAGGATCTGTTCGTTCAAATCCTCCTTTGTTTCCCACTCCAACGGGCACAGGACCAGGCGGCTGGCAACGGCGGTGAGATAGCGACTGCGGCTACCTGTCTCCAATATCTTGAACTCATCCCTTGTGATTGTCGCGACGGATGAATGATGGAGGGCCCATAGGCGGACGGACCTTTTCTCCAGGAGGTCAAGTCGATCGCAAAGCAGAATCAATTCGTCGTACGTGGTCTGCATCTTGGCCCGGGGCGGCCAGTATAGGACGATATCGGTTACTCCGCTCTGCAGCAGGCGATCAAATTTCTGGATGAGATCTTCCCCTTGTCTGTCGGGATCGTCCTCCATCAAGATGACGGTGTGGCCATGCCTTCCGAAAACTTCCGCGAGGTTGCGTCGAACCTGCATTGGGGCAGGATCGGCAGGTTGCGCTTCGGCGGGATCCAACATCCCAGGTCCCAGGAGAAATATAATCGCCATCCGCTACTGAAGAAGGCTCTGGAGCTCGGCCACCGCGTCAGCACCGAGTTCCGCCTGACGCTGCGAGGCGTCATCAGTGAAAACCTTGAATGACCTGAGGAACGCCCCGCCCCGCTTGCCGATCTCGTATTCGACCAGGAGCCGCCCCTTCTCCGAAGGGGCTACCCGGGGCACGACCCAGAGCCCTTTGCGCAGATACTTCATGGCGCGATCCACCTGGACTGGATTGAGCCCGAGCTCTTTCTGAATCTCACCGAAGCGCATGGGCTTGCGCTGCACGGCCTGCAGGATGCGAAGGTAGTCCTTGTGCGCCAACAAATCCATTATCATGAAAATAATATACTTACAGAATGTAAGTATGTCAACCCCTGAGACCTAAGGGTCACGGGCGTGGTCTGGGATATCGCTCGGAGTTTGTCAACTTGATTTGGCCCACTTCGATCATCTGATTTGGCCCACCCTGAGATACAACGCAGGGTATGGCTCCCGGGGTGGTAGCCTCCACCGAACTCTCTATAATGATTTCCCCCTGCCTAACCACAGAGCAGACTGATCGGCTTATCCCTATGAGCTACCTTCGTAATTAGCGCGAATTTTATTGTGCTCTTTAGCGGTCGGTCCGCACCAGCTACGGGCCGGGTGGCTGTACACCTTCTATTCTCGAAATGAACGGCTGCAATAGCCGGCTTCCATGGATGACTGCGGCGATTAAGACCTGTTCAGCGTCAAGGCGGTAGATGATGCGGTAACTGTAGACGAACCGCTCACGAATCGCCGCATCGCCGATCTCCGGGACGATGCGCCCCGATTGCGGGTGCTGAGGGATCGTTTCTGCGATTTCGACGATTTTCGAGGCGACTGCCTTCGCATACCAAGCCGAGTCGCGCTCGATATATGAGGCGATGGATTCGATATCCTCGATGGCTTCCGGCGACCAAACTAGGCCGCGAGCCATTTGCCGAGACGAGCCTTAGCGTCCTCGTGGGAAATGACGCCCTCCGATTCCGCGCGTTCTAGACCCCGTTTCACTTTCTCAAGGACATACAGGTGATACTGAATGTCCTCAAGGCTTGTGTCTTCGGGCAAGCCCTCGATCATTGATTTCACTTCTGCCTTGGCACTGCTCATAGCACCTCCAGCGCCTATTGTGATCTATATGACCACCGCGCCGCGCGACAGAATAGAAAGGAGACCAGCCAACCTATCGCCATCGGCTATTGTCGTAGTTAACGCGGATTCTATTGCGTCGATCAGTGATTCGCAAGGGATTTCTGAGTTCCACAGATCGGACAAACGCTGCATGTATTGTCAGCCTGTTCTATCCCAATTGAGCCGCCCTTCGGACCTCGTCCAGAGTGATCCGCTGGGCTCGGAACCCCCGTGCCGGTGGCACCGGCCGCCGTGATCGACATTTCGCAATCCCGTTATTGCGGCGTGCACTGAATGCTCTTGTTCGGCCACAATGCCGGCATTCATTTGGTTGCACGGCTTCGCAGATCGCGCTCATATTAAGCAAGCCGGCAATGGGTACTACGCCTCTAACAATCGCCGCTGCAGCAGTGACCGCATGTCACGACGGCCATCGACAATCAGCAGAATGTAGATGTTTTTACCCATGACTCGGTAAATGATCCGGTAGGGTTTAAAGAAAACCTCGCGGTATTCCCGGATGCCCAGCGACAGCAGTTCTTTCGGATAGGCGCCCCGCTCGGGGAACTCAGACAGCTTGGAGAAGGCTTTCTGAATTTGTTCGAAAACGTAATCCGCTTTGTGCGGCGTATCGTGCAAGGCAATATAGTCGTAAATCTCTCCGAGATCGCGTGCTGCATCATGGGTCAGCAACACCGCGAACGGCATTAGCGAGCCCCGCGTTGCTCACGCAGGCGTTTGATCACTTTCTCAGCGGGCTGGACCTTGCCTTCTTCGATCTGACGGTTCCCAAGCGCCAGGATCTTCAGGAGAGCTAACGTTTCCTGGGTCTGCTCATAGCTTTCAATGTCCTGCAGCACCACCTTGGCTTCGCCGTTCTGCGTGATGACCAGTGGCTCTCGCTGCTCGCCCAGATTCCTTACGATCTCGGCAGCATGGGCTTTCAGGTAACTGATGGGCTTGATCTGGCCGGCTAGTTTCATAAGGGTACCTCCATTTCTTGAGTATGACTAAATATAGTCTATAAACAGGTCAACTATCAAGATTATTGATGATGGCTTGCTCGACGCCACGCCAGATGCTTGCCGTTTCTCGGCGATACTCTTTGCTTCATTATTTCCCGCTTGAGAGTGCTGCCTATCTACCAGGCCTAACTGCGGAGCAGACTGGTCGGCCAGGCGCCATCGGCTATTTTCGTGGTTAACGCGGATTTTATTTGGTCGGTCAGTATTCCGCAAGGAATTTGGAAGGTTTGCAGATCGGACAAGCAATGTACGCATTGCCGCGGGGAAGTAGCTGGTGAGAGTCGGGACGCATCAGTGATTTTACTTGCCTTCTAAAATGTTTAAGCTTATAGGTCAGGCTATGAGAGAAGAGAAATACCGCTGTGGGTAAAGTCCTCGCAACAATCGGCCTGTAAAGGAGAGCGTGAATCATGCATGTGCTGCAGGCAGGAGTCGGTGAATTCAGCGTCACAGACCCGGACGATCTGCGCGCCTTCATGCGGACTGAGAAGCGGCGGGCGATGGTGGACAAGGTCATGCCCGAAGCCGAGGCGGTTCACCGCTATGTGAAGGACGGCGATTATGTCAGCTTCGACTTCTCCTCATTCACCCGAGGCCCGGCCTCACTCGTTCGGGAGATCATCCGCCAACGAAGACAGAACCTCTGGTTTGCAGCGAAGTTTACGCTGATGGAGACGACGTTGCTGGCGGTCGGCGGCTGCTTGCGGGGGGTCGATGTGGGATTTCTGGGCCTTGGCCAACTCATCGGCAAGTGGGTGCAGGAAGGGCGGATCAAGGTGACGGAGTGGACCAACGGGACCTTGACGCTCCGCCACCTGGCAGGGGCGATGGGGGTGCCGTTTCTGCCGACCAGGAACCTGCTGGCCACCGATACTCTGACTTACTCCGGCGCCAAGGTGGTGCAGGATCCCTTCACCGGCAAGCCGATCGCGCTGGTCCCCGCCGTGAATCCCGATGTGGGACTGGTCCATGTC
>DATMXF010000005.1:0-14822 GCA_035561835.1 Patescibacteria group bacterium | reverse complement strand
TGTTTTCCACGCACACGCCTCACAGGAGCAATGACGATGACGCCATCTCTTGCGCGCACCTCAACATCGTCACCAAGCGAGATATGCGCTTCCTCAAGAACATGCTTGGCCAGGCGAAGTCCTTGGCTATTACCCCATCTTTGGATCTTAGTCACCATGATCGACCCTCCTTAGGATATACGCAGTATAGCCATTGACTTCAACCGTGTCAAGTCTTGTTGGGGCCAAACGCTGAGCTTAACTATTCGGCTTTGCAGCGCCAGGCGCTGCAACGAATGGTTCGACTGCCTCCACCATCACGTCTCGCTCTCTACCAGGACCAGATTCCGGTGCGGCATGACCGCCGCGAAAAGCTCCGAGAGTTTCTGGATGGTCGGGACTGATCGGTCCTGCTCATAACGGGCGTAAGCGTTGATGGAAGTGGCGCCAAGACGCTCCGCGACTTGGGCCAGGCTCAAACCCGGCGCGCTGTCTCGCGCGGCGAAGAAGAAAGGCGGTGAGCGCACGTAGGATAGCCTTTGCGGTGTACTCATTGATCTCAACGTGCCGTGGGACCACGAGTTCTCGCTCACCTCACGCCCACACATCGTGCCTCGCTCCGTGGCGAGCCGGCTGCCAACCGAAAGCTTACCTGTATGATGAATGGCCTCCTTTATAGCGCATAAGTTTTTAGGGGACGGCGAGTCCCCTATCATTCGGGCAAACGTCTTTAGTTATTGTGCGCGAATGAGCCCCGGAAGTCATCGAGCTTACCCGGTGGTAGTTCACTGACTTAATTTTGCACTGGCAAGCCGATTCAGACTGATGCCGAACTCAGCGGCCTGGATGGCCAGTTTCTGATGAACCTGAGGTGGAACCCGCACCATGAATTTGCCGCTGAAACGGCGGGACGATATCGGTTCGGGTATGGCCTCACCTTTTTTCTGCATATCCCTCATGACATCGTCAACCACTTTACGAATGCCCTTTAGGGCTGATTCCGGCGTTGTTGCCAGCCAACTAAGACTGGGAAATTCAGCACAGAGACCAGCATACTCGTTGTCGTCGTCAGACCATGTTACCCGGTAGGTAAATTTATCTTTTTTCATGGATATGATTTACCTCCAATCTTTCTATTGCCAGAAGAACCTGTTTAACCTGGTATGCTTTGGCTTTCCCCTTATCATTTTGAATATTTATCCCTGGATCGCCTTGCCACGGGGTTTTATAAAGTCGATGACTGCTACCCCCTTGGCGAGGTTCGCCAAAATAATGGTCGCATACTTTGCATAAAATGAACTACCCCGCAGCAAGTCGCGGGGTATCGTCTTCTGTTCTGGCCCGTCATTCCGTGCTTGACACGGAATCCAGTCGGGCCCTTCCGGATACGGGCTTCCGCCGGTATGACGAACTCGCGGCACGCCGCGGGGTATCGACCCTCAACGAAATGACTCGGGCATCCCAATGGATTCTGACGCATATGGCTAAGTGCGTCTTCTGTTGTACTCATGTGTCTATAGTATCATTAGTGGTATCATTGTCAAAGGCTATTTGCGATGGCGGCTATGGGGAAGGGATGAAGGGCCGGTTAATCGAGTAGGGCCAGCGTTGCATCTGGACTACTCTTAGCATAATCACGGTTGACTCGTGAATTGCCCCCGTTTCAATGGGATTGCCCATGCTGTCCTCCCTATCTGGCCTGCCTGTGGCGGACAAGCGGCAGACAGGCCTCTCCAAGGGAAAGAAAGGTGACTGACGATCTATTACGCCAAATCTTGGAGACGGCCAAGCGCTTGTCGTGGCTAAGCATGGTCGGGACTGTCTTTTCGAGGGAAAGCGTGGAGGCGTTCAGCAATCCATCACGGTCTGGTTGTCGCCTGGCTGAGCCGTTCATTAGGCACCGTTGCGGCACCTATCTCCCTGACCGATCAACTTTCGAGACTCACGCATGAATCGCCTGTGCCACCAGCCGCACCCCCAGCGCCCTACAGACTTTAGCGATGGTGTCGTAGCGCGGCGTTGCATTGGGTCTGAGCGCCTTGTACAAGGCTTCGCGGGTCAGTCCGGATGCCTTGGCAATCTCGCTCATGCCACGCGCCCGAGCGATGTCTCCCAAGGCCGACGCCAGCAACGCCGAATCGTTCGCTTCGAGAATATCCGTCAGGTAAGCCGCAACTGCCGCCTCGCTGTCGAGATACGGCGCGGCGTCAAACTCGGGCAAGTCAGCCACCTTGATACGTTGGGTCATGGTCATCTCCTTCACTCAATTCAATAGCGCCGCCAATGCCTTGGCGCGCTTGATGTCAGTCTTCTGGGTACGCTTGGAGCCGCCGACGAGCAATACAATCACCTGACCGTCACGCTGCACGAAATACATGCGCCAGCCTGCACCGACATGAATGCGCACCTCCGACACCGCGTCGCCGACCGACTCCACGTCCCCCATCAAGCCGCGCTCCAGACGCTTGATGCGTGCTGCGACCACCCCGCGCACCGACGCATCGGACCAACGCCCGCAAATGAACTTCATTCACTCGACAGCATACGTGAGAGCTGTGCGATGAGGCGCCAGTAAGATCGAGCCTCTCCAAAGTAGATGCCGTATGAGGCGAGTATTGCGATGAGCACGCCAGAGATCGATGCCCACGAGTATTTTCCCCTGCGCCTGACGCAACGGTATGTTACAGCGATGAGGTGAACAAGCAAAGAGGTTGTCAGCCCGCGCAGAATCCGAATGTATGATCTGCGCCTCTCTGACCACAACGCCATTCCATCTGATTGTGTGCGTACTTTGAATTCGGCAAGCTTTAACCGTGACGGCATTTCAGGTCGGCTGACAGCCCATTGCTTGTACTCGCGGCTGATCGCTTCTTCTGACTCACCAGGAATCAGGTTGAAGACACCCGATGAGATCCTATTTCCCGCTACACCGACCGTGTAGACCAAAATAACCGCTACTGCAGCTAATGCAGGCTTGCTCTTTGTTATCCACGCGTAGTCGTCTGGCACAAATGCGGAAATCGAACGGGGCGCAAAGACAGGTACTATAGCTGCTGAAAATAGGAACCCGACAACCATTATTTCAGTAAAGAACTCAAGCCCTAGCATGTAACCCCCAATCTCCGCCTCGCGTCGGATATGCGCGCAAACTCCTTCGGCCGATGATCGGCTCAAGGGCCGCTGGACTATTAAGAGGGCCGCTTTAGAGGCCGGCAAAGGCCGACGGTCTATCTCTCAAAACGACTCCACATCTCAACGACGAATGTGCTCGCAATATTCCATACTTACCCCAACCGATCAAGACTACTCGGGCGGCAAATGCTGCTCGCCTCCGCGGCGTATCTCGGCCGCCCTATAGCCGACCATTGTGGCTATTGACCCCCAGTCTACCCCGATTCAGGACGTGAGTATAGATCTTCATCGTGCTCGCATCCCGATGGTCGAGCAACTCTTGGACTGTCAGGATGTCGGAGCCGTCATCGAGTACGTTGAGCCGTCATGGAGCGCCGCACGGTGTGACAAAGCGATCCTTCCAGCCCTTCACGAAACTATATGATGACCTCAGGCCTTTTAGTGTCAAGTGGAAAGTGGAGCGATGATGGACAGGTACCGGTAGGGGATGGTACGGCTTTACGGGTGAGGCGTGATCGCAACAACGATGATCTCACCCCGCTTGGTTCCGTAGTGCCAGAAGATCCGGTAGGCCGCCGGCGTCCTACTCTCTGCGTAGGTTGCAAACACCTTTTCGCCCTGCAGACCCTTCAGACTTTTGTATTCGTGGCTATTGAGGCTCGGATGGTGCAAGTTGGTTTCCATGAGGCCGAGGGTCTTTCGTACCGCCTTCAAGCGTTTCTCAAGACCTTTGTCTCGCTCAATCGCCTCTAGTTGCTTGCCTGCGGTCGGCGTGAATGTCAGCGTGAATCGAGGCAAGTTCAACCGCTAATCGATCTTGTCGTTGGCGTGCTTGGCAAAAGAGCCGATCTTACGTGCCCTGCCGCGTCCGGCTTCTTCCAAGCCTCGGCGCACGCTCTCAAGTGCGGCCTTGTTGTTGTAAAGCCAGGCTTCATGGAGTGGAACGGTAACCTCTGGAGAGAGCAGGATCTGGCCTGCCTTGTTGCAAGCGATCTTAAAGCGTAACCTTTCCACGTCCTCGCCTATTACGGCTTGCAGGGCTTCTATGGCCTTAGTGAGGGCGATGCGCTTCTTGCTGTCCAAGGTGCCCTTTCCAACGGGTGTGAAATGCTCGTCTAACAAAGCTTCATTGGATGACATCATTGCGTAATCTCCTGTAGCCTCGCTCCCACCGCTTGAGCGAGGCATAGCCTCATTTCTTATCCCTATCTTGTGGGCAAAAGGAATGTACCCACTTTCCCACAAATTGTCAAGTCCCGTTCTTCTTTGCCTTACGCGGCAACTCGCCTCTCGCGAGATACCTACTCGGGGCGCCCAACCGCTGGAGCGCCAAGACGAACCTTCGCTCTTTCACGACACCATACGATGATCTCATGCCTTTTGGTGCCAAGTGGAAAGTGGGGCTCTGGAGAGTGACTGCGCGTGTTTCATCTGGTCATGGAGCCGTGAGCGTGATAATATTCGGGCGGTTTTGATGTGCTGTTGTTGATGGAGTGATGGCGGTGCGTAACCTCGTGGCGTTCGGCGTGTAGCCATAGGCGCTGGTGACCAAGCGAGAGCAGAGGATATCAGGATGACGGGAAAGGCGCAAGAAGTTCAGTATAGTATGCTGGAGGTGGCGCTGGCGCAACTGGATGCTGTAGCAGAGCGACTCACGCTTGACTCTGGCATTCACAAGCGGCTGCGGCAGCCCCAGCGTTCTCTCATCGTGTCGGTCCCGACTCGGATGGACGATGGACAGCTCGAGGTCTTTACCGGCTTTCGTGTGCAGCATGACCTGACCTTGGGCCCGACGAAGGGCGGGATCCGCTACCATCCAGGCGTGGATCTCGATGAGGTGACGGCCCTGGCGATGCTGATGAGCTGGAAGTGTGCGCTGATCGGCCTTCCGTATGGAGGCGCGAAAGGGGGCATCTGCTGCGACGCCACTCGGATGTCGCAGGGTGAACTTGAACGGATGACGCGTCGCTATACCTCGGAGATCCTTCTCGTCATCGGCCCGGAGCAGGATATCCCGGCCCCCGATCTCTACACCAATGAGCAGATCATGGCCTGGATGATGGATACCTACAGCATGCACCGGGGCATCACAACGCCGGGTGTGGTCACCGGCAAACCGCTCCTGCTGGGGGGGTCGCTGGGCCGTGCCGAGGCTACCGGCCGCGGTGTCTACTATACTGTGAGGGCGGCGGCCCGGGAACATGACATGCCGTTGAAAGGGGCGAGGGTGGCGGTCCAGGGGTTCGGTAATGTCGGCGCCGTCGCCGCCAGGCTGTTGTACGAGGAAGACTGCGAGGTGATCGCAGTGAGCGACAGTAAGGGCGGGATCTATAACGCAAACGGGCTCAATATTGCGAAGGTGTTGGCGGAGGACGCTGAGGGAGGCTCTGTCACTCAGCACCGCGATGGCGATCGGATTTCTAATGAGGAACTCCTTGAGCTTGACTGCGATATACTGGTTCCTGCCGCAACTGAAGGGCAAATTACGCGGAAGAACGCCGATCGGATACGGGCGCGGATCGTGGCCGAAGGGGCGAATGGGCCAACGACACCAGAGGCCGATCAGATACTGGCGGCGAAGGGGACGGCTGTGATTCCCGACATCCTCGCCAATGCCGGCGGTGTGGCGGTCTCGTACTTCGAATGGGTGCAAGATTTGCAGCAGTATTTCTGGCACGAGCATCAGATCAATGAACGGTTATCCGAGGTGATGATCGCCGCGTTCCAGCGGGTCGTGGCGATGTCACGCAACGAGCAGGTTGACCTTCGGACCGCCGCGCTGATGCTGGCCGTCAAAAGGGTGGCTGACGGCAAGCGACTCAGGGGGTTGTATCCATGACGCAGATCGCGAGACTTATCGCCAGGGAGATCCTGGATTCCCGTGGCTACCCGACTGTCGAGGTGGACGCTGTGTTGGAGGACGGCTCCATCGGGCGGGCAGCCGTTCCATCCGGCGCTTCAACCGGGCGGCACGAGGCGCTGGAACTGAGGGATGGGGATCCGGCCCGCTACGGTGGGAAAGGGGTACAAAAGGCGATTCGCCATATTCACGACCTTATCGCCCCTGTCCTGGTTGGCAAGCAGGTAGATGAACAGGCGGCGATCGACCAGGCGCTCATGACACTTGACGGGACCGACAACAAGGCCAGGCTGGGCGCCAATGCGGTGTTGGGCGTCTCGCTTGCCGTCGCGAAGGCGGCCGCAGCCGCGCGAGGTCTTCCGCTGTACCGGTATCTGGGCGGCCCGGGAGCGACGACCCTTCCGATTCCCTTGATGAATATCCTGAATGGTGGAGCGCACGCCGACACCAATGTGGACTTTCAGGAGTTTATGATCGTTCCTGTTGGGGCGCCCACCTTTGCTGAGGCTGTCCGGTTCGGGGCGGAAACCTTTCACGTGCTGGGTAGTGTGTTAGCCGGGAGAGGCTATAGTACCACGGTGGGCGACGAAGGCGGTTTTGCGCCACGCCTGCGCTCGAACGTTGAAGCGATCGAGTTGATCCTGGAGGCGATCGCAAAGGCCGGGTATCGGCCGGGCAGCGACATCGCACTGGCGCTCGATCCGGCGGCGAGTGAATTCTTCGATGGGGGCAAGTACGTCTTCAAGAAATCTGACGGCTCGACCCGGGACGCTGAAGGGATGATTCGTTTCTACAGCGACTGGATCCGCCAGTATCCGATCGTTTCGATCGAGGATGGCTTGGCCGAGGATGACTGGCTGGGATGGAAGGCGCTTACTGCCGAACTCGGAAAGAAAACGCAACTGGTGGGCGATGATCTCTTTGTCACGAGTAGCCGGCGGCTGGCCCGTGGGATCGATGAGGGCGTGGCCAATGCCATTCTCGTCAAACTTAACCAGATCGGGACGTTGACTGAAACGCTACAGGCTATGGAGTTGGGGCGGTCTGCCGGGTATCGGACCGTGATCTCGCATCGATCGGGTGAGACCGAGGACACGACAATAGCCGATCTGGCGGTGGCCACGAGTGCCGGTCAGATCAAGTCCGGCTCCCTCAGTCGGACCGAACGGACCTGCAAGTATAATCAACTGCTCCGGATTGAGCAGGCGTTGAGGCCGGACTCGGTCCTGGCGGCCCCCTTTGCCAAGGCGCAGTAAGCCTGTCCCCGGCGGGGAGTGGTCACGGCTGACGGCCGCTTGAGGGCGCGTGTCCACCGGCGGGTTCAGACTCGTTTGTCTGAAGTTCGGATGCAACGCTGAGACCGGCAACCTGCCGCAAGCTCTCTTCAAATTCCTTCAACCTGGCCATCTCGATCTTCAGTTTGCTCAGTTGCTCGGCCTGTTCCTGCAGGAGCGAGGTCATCGTGCGATTTTCCTGCTCTAAATATTTCACGCGGGTCAGGTAATACTGACCTCGAACCAGGTTGACCAGGGTGACGCTTGAGCCGACGGTTAGGCCGGTCAGTACAATACAGGAGAAGGCGATGATGCGCCTGGAAAGGCGAAACTGCCGCATCAGGCCGCCTTCGGTAAAGGCCATGATCGTGACAACCTCCCTGAAGCCGGCGCCGACAATAGATCCCAGTACCAACAGGCCGTGAAATATCCCCCTCAGCATCCGCATCTTCATCCCTCCTTACAAACCCGCGAAACATTCTTGCTCTTGCAGTCTAATAGCTTGTGGCCCTCCTGGCCACAGCCGTAACTGACGACTGGGTGCTGATCGCTGACCGCTATTTTGGCCGAAAATGATTGTAGCCGCCGGTCAGCGCAATTGCGGTGCCGTCTTGGCGTTCGAGCCGACATCCTAAACCCGCTTCCTGGATCTCCCCGACTGCGGTTACCGTCACCGCATCGGAGAACATGGCGACAACATCGGCAGGATCCCACGAAGAGGTAAAGAGCAGTTCGAAGTCTTCTCCGCCCTGCAGCGCCAAAGTAAGCGGCTCTTGGCCGAAGCGCCGGGCAATGGCTGATGCTGCCTGGTCGATCGGGATCTGATCCTCTCTGATTGTTGCCGAGACCCCGCTCTCGTGGCACAGATGCACCAGGTCCGAAGCCAGCCCATCACTCAGGTCAATCATTGCGGATGCGACTCCGGCCTTCGCAAGAGCCCTTCCCTCCCGAATCCGTGGGATGGGACAGAGATGTCGTTCGATAGCCTGCCTGATAGCCTCCCGGAGAGAGCCGGAGACTTCAAATGGGGTCTCGACCTGATCGTCTCGAAGGCGGCAACCGGCCCTGAGCGCTGTAAGACCTGCCGCCGATGCGCCCAACCGGCCCGTGATCCAAATCCGTTCCCCCCGTTTCGCCCCGGAACGTCTGACAGCTCTCCCGGCCTCTACTTCCCCCACCAGGGTTACGCCGATCATGAGGGTGGAAGAGGCGGACAGATCGCCGCCGATGACCTCGACTGCGAATCGCGCGCCTTCCTCCTGGAGACCACGATAGAGCTCATCGACAAACTCAATCTCTTCATCAGGTGAGATTGCCAGCGTGACAAGCGCGGTACGCGGCATACCCCCCATGGCGGCGATGTCGCTGAGATTCACTCCCATCGCCTTACGCCCGAGCCGAAAGGGCGTGATGGTCTGCGGCGTGAAATCGACTCCTTCAACCAGCAGATCGGTCGTAAGCAGGAGATCTGTGCCTGCTGTAGGCTGCAACGCAGCGCAGTCATCACCGATTCCAAGAAGGGTATCATGCGGTCGAGGCAGGATGCTCCTGATCCGTTCGATCAGGGCAAACTCCCCGATAGCCGAAATCTTCATCGTAGACCCACCCGCGCGATCTCCTGATGCTTAGCTGTATGCAACATCTCCTTCTCCTGGGAGGGCCTGTCGAGGCGAGATGACGCGCATCGCATACAGACGATCGGCGAGTTGAGCAAATTCATCGAGGTTCAGGGTTTCGCCGCGGCGCTTCGGGTCGATGCCCGCATCTGCTAAGATCCGATCCAGGTCTGCAGGCTCCGCCATGATGCCGGCGTTCAGCAGCGCATTACGCAGCATCTTCCTGCGCTGTCCGAACGCAGCCCGTACGATGCGAAACAGCAGATCGTGGGAGTGCACGGTCACCCTGGGCCCCGGCAGCAGGTCGAGGCGAACGATGGTCGAGTCCACTGCGGGCCTTGGGTAGAAGGCCGTCCGTGGGACCTGCGCCACCGTTGAGACATCCGCCTCGTAACGGCAACGAAGCGTCAAGGCGCTATACCCCTCTTCGCCTGGCGACGCCAAGAGCCGCTGCGCCACCTCTCGTTGCACCATCACCAGGAGGAAGGAGAAGTACCGCTGCAGCGAGATCAACTGGAGGATCAGAGGCGTGGCTACCGAATAGGGGAGATTTGAAACCAGCTTGGCCCGTGTATACTCTGGAAACATCTTACCACATACGTCCACGAAATCGAATTCGAGGGCGTCACCGCAGATCAATGAAACCTTGGGGCGATTTCCGAGGCGCTCAGTCAGCAGTCGATGGAACCCCGGATCGCGCTCGATGGCGATCAGTCGGCCCGCGTGTTCGGCCAGACTCTCGGTCAGAACTCCCGTACCGGGACCGATCTCCACCACGAGGTCCTGTGGTCCGACATCTGCCGCGCGAAGGATCAGGTCGCGAATCGCAGGGGAGACGAGGAAGCTTTGCCCGAGACCTCGTTTCGGCAGCAGATGGTACTGCCGGAGCAGCGCCCTGGTCTCATGCCCGAGAGACGGCGGTCGATTCGAGTGGCTGGTCTCGTGCATTCACTGAAGCGCTATGCAAGCGTTCTCATCCTGAGCAGCGGTATTGACTCCCATACTGACACGACGCCCGCATCTGCTGGGACATCCTAGGGGGCGGTCGTCGGGGATTGCCAGGTCGAACTGTCCAAGATGGCGTCTTGTAACTCTGAAAGCGCATCGGACATCGAGTCCAATGCGCCGCTCAGGAAACCAGTAGGGGGTTTGCGACTGCGCGGATCCTGGACAAAGGTCATGCCGATCCGTTTTGCGGCCAGCGGCGCCATGTCGGAATCGGGAAATTCTGCAATGAGGCGCTGAAAGGCAGCCTTGGCCGTCGCCTTCTGTTCGAGTTCCCAGAGCGACTCTCCAAGATAGTAGAGCGCCTGATCGTCGTACTTCGATCCGGGGTACTCCTTTAGAATTGACTCGAACCGCGGGATGGCGGCGCCATACGCCTCACGGTCAAAGTAAAATTTGCCGACATACAGTTCCCTTTGAACCAGTTGCCGATAGCACTCCACCAATTTAGCCTGCGCGTCCGGCACAAACTGTGAGTTACGAAAGTCGTTGACCAGGGTCCGGAACTCTCGTGCCGCGTTATTGGTCATGGTCTGATCGCGGTCTACCTTCTCCATCTGGCGGAAGTAAGACAGTCCGATGTAGTACTGGGCTTCATCAAGCTGCTCATGTTGCGGAAACAGTTCGATGAACCGTTGATACTCGGCGCGCGACTCATCGAACCTCTTCTCGTCGAAGTAGGTGCGACCGCTGTTCAGGCGAGCAATCGGGACCAGTTCGCTTTCAGGAAAGTTGTTGATCAGGCGCTGCAGATGTTTGCGCCCCTCATCATACTGCTTCAGGGCGAAGGCCGCCTCAGCCCGGCTCATCAACTCCTGGTCCGATCCGGCAGGCACCTCAGCCTGTTTCGGTGAAAAAAGCTCGAGGCCCGCGCACCCTGAGACCGAGAGCAGGAGCGTCGCGCAGCCCGCCACGAGCAGCAGGCGCGGCATAAAGAATCTCATATTGAATACCTCCAAGCCGTTTGACAAAGTCCTACCCCATCCCCATGAAGTGGACAGAAGATCGTCGAGGAGCGATAGGATCGAAGATTCCAGATTGCCGCGAAAGGAAGTAGGGCCGGCAAATGGTGTCGGCAACCTGTAAGCGATTCGGCGATCAGGCCGATTCGGCTTTTTTCTTATAGAGGATGATGGGCGCTTTTCGCTCGACGACGGTCTCGCGGTTGATGATGCACTCCGCAATCCCTGACTGTGAGGGGATCTCATACATGATGTCGAGCATGATCTCTTCAAGGATCGCCCGGAGGCCACGGGCGCCGGTTTGACGCTTTGCTGCCTCCTGAGCCACAGCGCTGATCGCATCGTCGGTAAAGGTCAATTTGACGTGCTCAAAGTCGAAGAACCTCTGATACTGACGTAACAGGGCGTTCTTCGGTTCTACCAGGATTCGCACCAGCGCTTTTTCGTCAAGCTCATGCACGACGGCCATGACCGGCAGTCGCCCGACCAACTCGGGGATGAGGCCGTACCGAAGCAGATCTTCCGGCTGCGAATTGGCCAGCAACTCGCTGGTCCGCCTGCCTCGCCTCGCCTGGATCTCGGCGCCGAATCCCATTGACTTCTGGCCGGTCCGATGTTCAATGACCTTCTCCAACCCGACAAATGCTCCACCGCAGATAAACAGGATGTTTGTCGTGTCAACCTGCAGGTACTCCTGCTGGGGATGTTTCCGTCCACCCTGAGGCGGGACATTGGCTACGGTTCCCTCCAGGATCTTCAAGAGGGCCTGCTGAACGCCCTCCCCGGAGACGTCCCGCGTGATAGAAGGATTCTCGGACTTACGCGCGATCTTGTCGATCTCGTCGATATAGATGATCCCTCGCTCTGCCCGCTCCACATCGTAGTCCGCAACCTGTAACAGCCGAAGGATGATATTCTCCACATCCTCCCCAACATATCCCGCTTCAGTGAGGGTGGTGGCATCGGCGATGGTGAACGGTACGTCCAGGATCTTGGCCAGGGTTTGCGCCAGCAGCGTCTTGCCGCATCCGGTCGGACCGATGAGGAGAATATTGGACTTGGTCAGTTCGACGTCGTCAAAGGTCATCCGGGCATTGACGCGCTTATAGTGGTTGTGAACGGCGACCGCAAGGCTCTTTTTGGCCCGGTCCTGACCGATGACATACTGGTCCAGGATCGATTTAATCTCGGACGGTTTGGGGAGTTCGCCCAAACTCTTGCCTTTTTCTTCCTCCCATTCCTCCGCGATGATGTCGTTGCAGAGCTCGATACACTCATCGCAGATGTAGACCGTGGGACCGGCAATCAGCTTCCGGACGTCATCTTGACTCTTTCCGCAAAAGGAGCAAGTGAGTTTCCCCCCACCTTTCACCGCTTTGGCCATCTACCCCTCCCCCTCGCGTTCCAGGTTTTGATCTCGAAGTGCCAAGTGAAAGAATCGCCACATGGAGTCTTCACTTGCACCATGCTTCCTGGAACACAATACTGTCCATGTACCCTCGATCGTAAAACGATGTTGCTCACAATGGCTGTGGGGTCAACTGTGATTGGCGCAATCCTGGTGTTGTGCATCCAACGCTTCTTTCCACATTCCGTTCGCCCTGAGTCTGTCGAAGGGTGAAGTATTTCAATGGGTTCCGTTCATGGGTTCGACACGCTTACTACGAACGGATTGTACGGGTATTGATGAGCCGCTACGCTAGACGAGTGAGTATAGCGTTGGACCATCTATGGCGTAGGGGCGGTGGCCAACGCTGGAAGGCCATCGCGCGAGTGGATCACCTCGTCGATCAGGCCGTATTCCTTGGCCTCCTCAGGCGACATGAAAAAGTCTCGATCGCTGTCTTTCTCGATCCGATCCAGCGGCTGGCCGGTATGGTTGGCGATGATCCGGTCAAGCTCCTGCCGCATCCGAAGGATCTCTTTTGCCTGAATCTGAATGTCGGACGCTTGCCCCTGCGCTCCTCCGTACGGCTGGTGGATCATGATCCTCGCGTGGGGAAGGGCATAGCGCTTCCCTTTGGCGCCGGCCGCCAACAGGAGCGCGGCGCCGCTGGCAGCTTGCCCCATGCAGATTGTCTCGATAGCCGGCTTGATATACTGCATCGTGTCATAGATCGCCAGGGATGCCGTGACCGATCCGCCCGGTGAATTGATATAGAGGTGGATATCTTTATCAGGGTCTTCGGCTTCCAGAAAGAGAAGCTGGGCGATTACCAGATTTGACTCGGCATCATCGATCGGGGCTCCGATGAATAGAATCCGATCCTTCAGGAGACGAGAAAAGATATCATAGGCTCGCTCGCCCCGACTGGTCTGCTCGACAACCATTGGAATCAGTTGCATGACATACTACTCCCTTTGCGTGACGCTCAGGCGAGGGTTACGAGAGTATTCCCTTCCACAATGTTGGCCCGCTTATACAGAAGATCGAGCGCCTTTCCCTCCAGCAAGCGCGTTCGGAAGGCCTCAATCCGTCCCTCTCGCTCCAACATGTCACGGAGGGCCTCCGGTTTACGGTTCAGGGTGGCAGCGGCCGATTCGACCTCTTTATTCAATTCGTCCTCCGATATCTCAAGTCCTTCCTGCTTCGCCACCGTCTCCAGCAAGAGAGAGTCCTGAACCCGTTTTGAGGCGAGTTCTCTCGCCTTGGCCAGCGTCGCCTCGTCCTCATGCCGAGCAGGAGCCGCCCCGCGCCCGCCGGCGCCTCGCCTCAGATCAGCGAGGACAGCCTCGACCTCTGCATCCACCAGCGACTCCGGCGGATCGAACGGATGGGCGGTGCGCAGTTTGTCCAGGATCTGGTCCTTGAGACGCACCACCTGCTCCCGCTCCTTATGCGCGAGTAGATCCTGCTTGATCTTCTCTCTGAGAGCCTGGATATCTTCGCAGCCGGCCACTGATTTAGCGAAATTATCATCCAGCGACGGCACTCGCTTTTTCTTCACCTCTTTGACTGTGACCTTGAACAGTACCCGCTTTCCCGCCAGCTCCCGTCGCCCGTAATCGTTCGGAAATTCCAGAGAGAACTCCTTAAGGTCGCCTTTCGTCAGGCCATGGAGTTGGGTCTCAAATTCCGGGATAAACTGGTGGGCGCCAAGAAGGATTGAGGTGTTTCGACCGCTTACGCCCTTGAGCGGTTTACCGCCGGCAAAGCCTTCGTAATCTACTACGAGAAGGTCTTCCTGTAGAGCGGGCCAGCCCTCCATCGGTACGTACTCTGCCGTTCGCTCCCGGAGGTACTCCATGGCTTGATCGATATCAGCGTCCGATACTTCAAACTTTTCCTTATAGACCTCAACTCCCGTGTAGCCCGAAAGTTGCAGCGCGGGCCTCACGTCAAAGGTAGCCCGGTAGCTCAGAGGCTTACCCTCCTCGCAGGCCATCTCTTCCAAAGTTGGTTCGCTTATCGGATTCAGGTTGGACTCCTTGAGCGCCTGACTATAGCTTTCCGGGATGAGTTCTCTGAGGGCCTCCTGTTTGGCTTCATCCTTGAAACGCGAACGCAGGAGATCCCGCGGGATCTTACCTGGGCGGAAGCCTGGGAGGCGAGCCTTCTTAGCCAGGTCCAGATACGCGGTTTCCAGCTTTTCTAAGAAGCTTTCAGGGGGTAACTCGACTCGGAGTGCGCGTTTAGAGCTGCTGATCTCTTCGATGTCTACCTTCATGAGTATCTCGGTATCAGATGTCAGATTTGTGGTGCGAGAGGGGGGACTTGAACCCCCATCCGCCAAAGGCGGACTGGATCCTAAGTCCAGCGCGTCTGCCATTCCGCCACTCTCGCGTGAGCCTCGGAGCAGGAACTAAAAAAACTATATCATATGGTGAAGCCTCTGTCTACAAGACTGCTTCCCCCAAGAACAGAGATAGACTTTGCTGAGACGCTGGCGTGAGCCGATCACGACGAGATTTACGACGTGGTGACCGGCCTCGCGTACGAGAGGCCAGACGCTTCGTAGGGGCACACCCCCGTCGGTAGCCTCCCGAGGCTCCT
>DATMXF010000004.1:0-5263 GCA_035561835.1 Patescibacteria group bacterium | reverse complement strand
CCCAACCCCCGCTTCCAGCGAGCGCGGATTAGCGCTGATAGTTGTGCTCTGGATCCTGGCATTTCTGGGTGTCATATTCACGACCTTTACCTTTTCGATGCGCACAGAACTGGCCGCAGCCGGTAACTTCAGGCAGCAGGCGGAGGCGTACTATCTGGCCGAGGCCGGTGTCTACCGGGCAGCGGCGGAGATCATCAATGCCGACCGCAATGTGGCGCCGGACTCTACATTTTATGACGCCTTAAGCGAGCGTTGGCGCGACAATCCGGCTGCCTATGAAGGCATCGCGTTGGGCGGTGGGCATTACTGGGTGGCGGTTACGGATGAGGAGAGCAAGTTGCCCCTCAATGGACAGCTTACCCCTCAGTACGACGCGATGCTCCGCCGGCTCTTCTCTAACTCCGGCGTCACGGATGAGAAATTGGTCTCCACCATCGTCGATTCAATTCAAGACTGGCGAGATGTCGACAACCTTCATCGTGTCAGTGGCGCCGAGGACGACTATTACCTGTCACGGCCCACCTCTTATCGGCCAAAACAGGGTGATTTTACAGCCATTGACGAGCTGTTACTGGTCAAAGGGATGACCTCGGAGATCCTGTACGGCAACATCGCCAACCAACAACGGGGGGTGGAGCTGGGGACCCAGCTTCCCTGGGAACGGGATGTCAAGCCGGGCGAATATCTGGGCGTTGCTCGACACCTGTCGATTCACTCCTCGGGCCGAGTCAATGTCAATACCGCCGGTCCGGAGGTCCTGCTGGCGCTTGGGCTGACGGCTGCCGAGGTCGGATCGATCCTGGATCGACGCGCAGCCGCTCCGTTCAAAACTGTCGGTGAGGTTGTCAATCTTCTGCTCTCCCTCTCAGGGGAAAGCCGACAAGGGTTCCAGATCGTGGCGAAAGGCCAGTCGGGGGCGGAGAGCCCACAGCAGATCCGCGCAACGCTTAATCAGATTGCTGACGTGAGGTCGAAGAGCTTCGCGGTCAGATCGGCCGGCCGGATGGCGGGATCGAGGCTCACCGTTCGCGTCGCCGCCATCCTGCGAAACGACGGGACGTCGGGACGGCCGAAGCTTTCGGTTCAGCTCTGGAGCCTCGATCCGAGGCAGGCCGGCGTATGAAGCTTGGGGAGCTGATCCCAAGACCGAAAATCGGCCTGGGTATCGACATTCGAGGAGGGTTACTGTGTCACGCCTTGTTAAGTAAGGCGTGTGGGCGAATTCAGCTCCTCGATTGGGGTATCGAGACGTTGCCGGCCGAAGAGAAGGACAGGCCGGCAGCGCTTAAAGAGAGGCTGGCCGGCCTCTTGTCCCGGTTACCCAAACGCCCCGCCTTCGTGACGCTCGGTCTGCCGCGGCGTGTCGTCATCATGCGCTCGGTCAGCATGCCGGCAGTGGGTAAAGAGGAGATGAAAGGGATCGTGGACTACGAGGTTGAACGACATGTTCCCTTCCCCCTGGAGGAGGCGCAGTACGACTTTCAGGTGCTTAGGTACGACGCGGAACAGGCCACCGTATTGTTGGCTGCTACCAGAAAAGAGGAGATCGGTCGATACCTCGCCCTGCTGCAGGAGGCGGGGATCACGCCCACCGCTCTTGGTATTTCGATGTGTGCTTCGCTCAACGCTCTCCTCTACAACCAGGAGCGGGGCGCCGAGTCCCTGAGGGTTATCGTCGATCTTCGGGATGGTGAAGCAGAGCTAGGTCTGGCCAAGAAGGGGATCCTTCAATACTCCAGATGCTTGACCATTGATCCGACAGCGCCGCTTGATCCGCTCGTCTCAGAGCTCTCTGCGCTGGTCGGTGACCTCGACACGAATGGCGACCGGCGCGCAGGGCGAATTTCACTCTCTGGAACGGGTGCCGGCAAGGGAGATCTACTGCACCGCCTGGCCGAACAGACCGGTCTTGAGGTAGAGTTCCTTCACCCCTTCCGGCGGATCAAGACCAAGGGCATGGATCCACAGTCGGCCCATTCGCTTGGGGTCGCTGTAGGGCTTGCGCTGAACGGGCTCGTGACGCTTCCGCTCGATATTGATCTGCTTCCCAAAGAGCTGGCCCCCCCTCGCCGTAACCCGAGTCTTGCCGTGACCTTTCGACTTGTGGCGCTTATTGTGGTGTTGGGTCTTGTATTTCTGGTGAACGGTGCAATCCGGGAGCGCCGAGCCCTCGCCGAGCTTACCGCCAAGCTTCACCAGGTACAGACCGAGGCGGCCAAGGTAGAACAGCTCAAAGGGGAGGTCGGCACCCTCGCCGGCCAGATCGCCGCCTTGCAGATGATCGATCAGGAGGAGACGAGAAAGCTGGATGTGCTGCGCGAATTGGTTCAGATCTTACCGAAAGGAGTGATTCTCACGCTTTTTGCGGTCGACAAGCGGGAGGTCCGGATCGGCGGCACAATCCCCGGTTCTGCCTCGGATCTGATCTCGATTCTAGAGCAGTCTCCCCTCTTCGAAAACGCCCAATTTACCTCGCCGGTGGCCCAGCGAGGCGCCGAGGGGCAAGAGTTTCAGTTGAAGGCTCTCCTTGAGGTCAGATCTGCACCGGGCTCTGAGCGCAATCGAGGGGCCGAAGCGAAGGAAAAGCGGCCGTGACCATCTCATCCCGCGAGCGCAGGTTTCTCGTGATAGGTGGAGCCGCGCTGGTTGTGTTTCTTGCCGGCAATTACGTCATCATTCCCGCCATTTCAAACCAGATGCAGGTTCGAAGCGAGCATCGGGAAAAGCTCGAAGCCCTTGAACGCTTCCAATTGGTTGTAGACGGAAAGAGGCGGTACGAAAAGAAGTACGCGCAGACCGAAGCGTTGTTCAAACAACTGCAACAACGACTGTTGCCTGGGGAGAAGCTGACGCTGGCTGCGGCGGATCTTCAGGCGATGTTGCACAAGGCTGCAGGGGAGAGCGGGGTTACCATCGTCAGTGAGAGCATTCACGCGCCAAAGAAGGCGGAAGGATTCACGCAGGTTGCGGTGGAGCTCTCCTTGAACGCCGACCTGAAGAAGCTCCGTGATTTTCTGTACAGGATTGAGAGCGCGCCAAAGCTGCTTACCGTCCCCAAGCTCCAGGTCAACGCCTCTTTTCCCAGAGTGGGCGCTGAGTTGCAGGTTACTATTGTCGTCAGCGGCTATACCCTTGGGCTGGAGGAAAAGAGCGCTGGTGCATAAACCTTTCAGGCCGTTGAATCTCCTTCTGGGCGTCGTTGCGGCGGTGATGGCGGCCGCTGTGGCGAAGACGTGGGTGACTCCCGTTATCCCGGTTTCAAGCGAAGCTGTCAAGAGATCATCGCAAGAGGTAGAGGCCGTCGCCTACAACCCGACCGCTCGCCCCCCCCTCGTGCAGTTCGATGTCTTGTTAGAGAAGAATCCGTTCAAACAGCCACCGCCTATGCCGGCACAACGGTTTAGCGCTCCGCCGCCGCCGCCTCTTCCGACACTGGTCGGTACTATTCTGGTCGACCACGAGCGTCGAGCCATCCTGAGCGATAAGGGGAAGGCGAATATCTATACAATGGGTCAAGAGACGGCAGGAGGGGTCATTACCGAAATAAAGGAGGATCGAGTCATCTTCAAACGCGGCGAGACGGTGCATGAGATTGTTCTCAAGGCGGCCATTGAGTCTGCGGTTGTGGCCCCTGTTAAGGCGCCGGCACCTGTGGCCAATCAGACTGAGGTATCCGACGAAGAAGAGATCCAGAGACGCCGACAGGAGCGGCTGGAGATGCGTCAGCGAAGAGCGGCGGAGCGAGCAACAAGGGGGGAACAGTAATGGATATGGTAGTGGAGATTCAGCGCTGAACCACCAAATATGAGGAAGGAGAGAGTATTGGTTACCCGAAAAGCTCTTCTTATAGTTTTAACAGTTGCGGTATTCCTTCCCGCTTGTACCGCCCTGCAGACGTTGGGACGTTCCGGGGCTGAAGCGGAACTGTCGCCTTTGAAGGCTGAGATCTTGGCGCCGACGCCTCCGCCTGCTGCTCCGGTCGTCGCCGCACTGCCTGCGCGTTCGGAGAAGGTAGAGGTGAAGCAGGAAGCGGAAGACGCCGAAGAGAGCGAAGAGGCCGAAGAGGGCGCAACAGACGCCGAAGAGAGCGAAGAGGCTGAAGTTGGAGCTTCCCCCCAGGAGATAGGGGCCCAACCTGTTCCCGTACCATCGGCTGGAATGATGGAAGGCGCTCCTATCTCTTCAGCGGGGCCAGGAACTCGCCTTGGTGTGGTGGGGAGAGGAGCGCCACCACAGCCTGAAGCACCGCAGTACGTCTCGTTGAACTTCGATAACGCCGACTTAGAGTTGGTTCTTCGATCCATTGCCGACATTACTCGGATCAATTTTATTATCGGGCCCGGCGTTAAGGCGAATGTGACTATGCGGACGACAACTCGAGTTCCGTCCAGCGAAGTCATGTCTATCATGGAGTCTGTGCTGGAAGTCAATAACCTGGCGGCGGTGAAGGAGGGCTCCTACTATAAGATTGTCCCGATTGCGGTCGCCCAGCAGGAACCGCAGGATGTGCAGGTAGGGAAAGAGCGCATTGAGGAACGTGAGCGGTATTCCACCCAAGTCGTCCAACTTGACTATCTGTCCGCCGACGAGACCTCAAAGATCGTCCAGTCGTTGATAGGTAAAGGCGCTAGGATGATCGTCCACAAGGAGACGAACTCCCTGATCATCGCCGGCTTCAACTCTACGCTCAAACGGATACTCGAAACGATCAAGGCGCTCGATGTCCCGACCAAACGCGATAATATCCAGCGGATTTTTGTCTATTTTGTCGAGAATGCTAAGGCCGCCGAACTGGCAAATACCCTGAATACTCTGTACGGTCGCCGAGACCTTGTGCGGGGCGCAGCGCCTGGCACTCGACCGGGCCAGAGCCCCGCAAGACCAGGCGTTAGCGGGCCGTCGACAACAACTGCTCCACCCCCGCCGGCACCAGGCCAGCCGCCTCCTCCGCTAGGGGCAGCGCCCCCGCCAGGCGCGGAGGCTGCGCCGGGCGAGGTGGTAGGCGAAGTGACCATCGTCTCGGATGAGACAACCAATTCGCTGGTCATTAAGACCTCGCCACGCAACTACGAGATCATCGAGGCTACCATCAAGCAAATTGACATCATCCCTAAGCAGGTTTTGATCGAGTTGTTGCTCGCTCATATTAGGTTGGACGACGATTTCAATTTCAGTCTGGAGGAGATCATCAGAAGCGGTCAATTTCTTGTGGCAGGATCATATGGCGCCGCACCCCTCGCGACAGCAATCGCTGGAGTTGTGA
>DATMXF010000003.1:0-4251 GCA_035561835.1 Patescibacteria group bacterium | reverse complement strand
GAGGGTAGTCAGGGATGGGACATGCTTGCCCGCAGATTCCAGGCGTGAAACCGCACTTTTTGTCGTTCCCATCAACTCCGCAACTGCTTCCTGAGTGAGGCCAAACCTGGAGCGCGCGCCAAGCATTTCGCGGATAAGCGTGTACTCTTCTCTCAAGTCCTCGTATGCTTTCCTGAATTCTTTACGCTTCAAGGCACTTTTGAGGAAAGCTTCATGGTTATGGGGAACCGGTTTATATTTTACATCAGCCATTCTGTGACCTGACCTCTTAGAATGGATCCAGGTATTATGAGAGTCTAAACCGCCCACACGGGCAGGAGGGCTCTCAATGTCCCGCCCACCTCCGTGACTTCGCGATACTTGGCGTTGTAGCCAAGCTCACGCTTCATCGCACTTAACCCCCGAAGATCAATGACGGCGTAGCGTTGTGGCGGCTCCTGAATCTCACGATAGCCGCTGTGGGCCCATTCAGCGGGGTGCTTGACCACCCCCCCGGCACGCACCATGTTCAAGTCGATGTAGACCAGACAGCGATGCAGGTGCTCGTTGGCCTCGATCGCGGTGGCATGATACCGGTCTTCCCGGAATGCTCCTCCGCGCCCTTTGCGCTGGTTGTATTCCTGCGCGGTCCGCCCGGCAATCAACTGCATGCTCTGCGCACTCACGTGCCCGCCTGTGTCCTTCACCAACAGGTGAACATGGTTAGAGGTTACCATATAGTTGAGCACCGACAGACCAAAGCGCTTCTTGGCTTCGAAAAGCCAGCGCAGGTAACGGCTCCGGTCGCGTGCACACTTCAGGAGAAATGCCTTGTGGTGACAGCGGTGAGTGAGGTGCCAGACGTAACCGGACAGAAAATGGCGATTGGCACGGGGCATCGCGTCTGTCTCAGGGCGTGCGTTTCATGTTCAAAAAGGCACCGCTAAGCGCGTGGGTCACTGCGATTCTGCGATCTTCTATCGTGCGGTCAAGGAGTTGCGCCGGTCCGACCCGGTCTGCCGGTCTGCATTGGTTATGCCCGTTCTCTCGATTCACGAATGGCGTCCACTATTTCCTCTTTGCTCACACCTTTGTTGAGACCTGCCACGTCGAAGGGAGAGCGGCGAGGGCGCTGCGGCCTGGGAACGATAGCGTATGTATCGCCTTTTCGGCGTTTGATGACCACTTCTTCGGTCTTGGATTCTTCGAGTATGGTTGCCAGCTTCTCTCTCGCCTCGGAATAGGTATAGACTTTCATGGCTACGTCACCACCTTTATGGAAAGACTTCTCGCCACCTCACACATGCGACTGTCCAGACTGATAAGAGGCAGTTTGGTCTCAATGCAACATTGGAGATAGAAGGCATCGTAAGCGTGAATTCCATGCTTGACAGCGATTCTCAATGCGTCTCGAACCCTCACGGATACGAGCCTCACCGGGATTCGCTGGGAGACATCAAAGGCTTTCAGGACCTCACGGTCGGTTAGACGCCCCTTCCTCTTCACAGCGATCAAAGCATTGGCGATCTCGTAGGGAAGGATTTCCGGAGAAACCGCCGCGCAATCAGAGGTTCGCTCGATCACCCACTGCCGGCTGGCCTCGTCAAGGACTACTGCCAAAAACGCGCTTGCGTCGGATACTACGTCCATAGGTCACTTGTACAACTAAAACCATGAGTTGTCAACATCCGTTCGGGGCATAACGCTTGAGCTCAGCCGCGTGCGAAGGCCGCAGGCCGTAGCGCGTCGGCTGCAGCGATTCGTTCGATAGCGCGTTGGGAGTAACCGCTTACCTTTCGACAATGTGCCGTTCATCGACAGCTTCCAACTCGAAGTATCTCTCACGCTGCGCCGTTCAGGCGGCATCAGCGCTAAGAGCGTGACCTGCCGCAACTCTTCACGATTGCGGCAGGTCTGCCGTGGATTTGCTTGTTGTCTCAAGAACAGCCGAGTTGTTTGGCTTGTGTCTTGAGTTGACCTCTGGGCAATACGGAGTCGCTTTTTTTCGTTCGGATCTATGCCTGGTTCATCTAGTCTGTCATCAATGTCCGCGATTTTTCGAAGAATGTCCGCGCAGCGCGGGTCGGCAGGGCGCGTAATGCGCACAGTGAATCCGCCGGCAAACGCGCTTGTCACCTTTACCGTGACACCAGAGCTTGACGTGAACGACTGTCCCGGCTTGAGTGCGGTTGTGGTCAGCAGCTCTATTGGGGCGATGCCGTTCTGCGCGGCTCCGAGTGGGTCAGAGGTCTGAACCCGGTACATGATCACGCCTTCGCTGGGAATGTTGGCGTCAAACTGATCGACCTTCTGTCGTGCTTCGACCATCAGGTACGGGACCTGCCTACCGATCCGGACGGTCGCCACTCTGCCGGACGGCGGCGGCTGTACCAGGCCAACCGTGTGTAAGCTGTAGTTGGCCGATTGGCCGCTGTGCGATGCGATGGCGGACGCACCGAGCCAGCCGATGGCCGCTTTCGTGTAAGCCGAGGGATGAGTGGCACACGCGCAGGACATCTCGTCAAATTTGCCCATGTTGTGCGCATGACGGAACGCGGTCAGGCAGTGCATCAACTCCATGGCCCACACCCCGACGCCTTCGAGCATGACGAACCGCGCCCAGAACCCGCCACTCTGAGCCGTGCCCGCGCCAGGCCCGCCGAGCATCACGATTGCCGCGGCATTGAAGCCCTGACTTCGCAACTGAGCACCAAGCTTTCCTTCCAGAAAAGCCACTGGCACGTCCTGCTGATCGACGCTCTCCCTCGGCATCACGACCGCATCGAGGTCAGCCCGCCCGGACGACGCGGCGTGGATGTAGGCGCGAAGCGAACGATCAGCCCCGGTTGTCGGGTTGGGGTCAAACAGGACACGCCGCAGTATCTGGGCTTCCCAGTCCGCAGGAACCTGGTCTGGCGGATGAGCGTTTGGCCGGGACAAAGGGATAAACGCTATTTTCTTTCTTCCAATCCAAGTCATGTTTTTCCTCCTTTGTATTGGCGATCTATCGAACACGGGGCTGAGCCGCCGCGAAGCGGTTGGTTTCGTGCCCCCGGTTCTCCCGGAGCGGAGCGAAGGGGGTATAGGGACAGACACTATTTCTTGAGATCCTTTCTTGGTCTTCCCCTCTGCACCACGCGTATTCCTCGTCCCAGTTATCCTGCTCACTTCCCAGATGAACCCATCCCTTCCCGGTTCGCTCATCATCGTGTGCCTCCGAATCGCTGTCGCGCCGACAGACCGCCTGGCGATAATTCCCTCGTTGCGTCACATGATGCGGGTGGCCGGGCGCAACGATTCGAGCAATCCGTGGTATGCACGATCATGACTGCAAATACTACAAATTGTCACGATAATAGTGTCTGTCCCTATTTACCAGAGCGGATCGAGTTCAACGGCGGCGTTACGCTATCCACAAGAACGATTTGTTAGGTACATCCTCTTTGTGTATCAAGCTTAAATAGTCGCTGTCCCTATTTTCCTATTTTCAAGGAGGCTATCTACCTACACGGAGGTATCTTTCATGCTTTGCCCGTACTTTTCTTTTGAAAAATGTTGTTGTAGAAATCGTCTGTGGTGAATTTTGGTTCTCCAGGGACCAAATCGCTCGACTTCTGCAACAATATCATTTCATCACCGTATTTCCTCTCAAAATAGGAGACCTTCTTCTCAAGGCTATCCATGTTGTATGCTACGGCGTCTGGTTTTGTGAAGTCGGTATGTTCCCAAAGGAAAAAGACTTCATTGATGTACGGGATCTTTCCCTCCTGAAACCACGCTTTGGGCATCAGACATTTCCAGATATAGCCGGAATAGAGATCGATCTTCTTCTTCTGATGAGGAGCGGCAGAATGGTTCCCTGCCGACTCACACAGGAGAATACAGTAATCAAATGCCTCCCCCCATTGTTGATCCCATTGTCCAAGTTCAGTTAAATCCGCCTGGGATAACTGTTCATCTGAGAAAAGACCGGGCTGGCTTAAATGGCTGCGATGACAAATAATGCCGTTTACGTTGGCCTCGTAGACCCAAAGCTTTTGTCCCCCTTTGCCGACCAAATAGTCTTGCCGAATATCCGCAGCCATTGCAGGAGGAATGATCACGGGAAGCGACTCTACCTCGTCTCCAACATAAAGCTAACCGGCCGCCTGCCTTTTGGCGGTCCGTGTTGAGCGCTTTGTTAGGCGAGAGTTCGGAACCAGCTTGATTTGCAAGCGGCAGCCGACTGCCTGAGCATACTTCTTGAGGGTAGTCAGGGATGGGACATGCTTG
>DATMXF010000002.1:0-18044 GCA_035561835.1 Patescibacteria group bacterium | reverse complement strand
CGGTGGAACCTGTTGCCGTTGTGCGTTCATATCATCCCGTCAACTTGGTCAAGTACGGTTTCAGAAATACGTTGGTGTGAGCCTTTTTCGGCTATCGCCTCGACCAATCCTACGCGCTCATGGGCTAGCGCCTCGCGCTGCCCCGAAGACCTCATCCGGATCGATGATCATGACCAAATTCTCGGTCTTTTCACCGTTCTCGTCGTAAAAATCATATCCACCGCCGGGCCGGGGCCGATAAGTCCAGGGTCCAGTGGTTCCTTCCCGGTAGAACTCAATGGTCCCGTCGGCATAACGAACAGCGTAACCGTTCAGTCCTGCAATATTCGCGTCCGCCCTTTCAGCCACGCTGCGTCCATATACCCTTTCCGGATCGGCTGGGATCCTGATGCGGGGTGGATTCTCAGGCGGCTCCGGTTGTGGCGGCGGTTGCGGAGGCTGAGGCGCACGAGGTGCGGACCGTAAAACCCATACCTCATTGCCCGAGGGATGGACCCAATACTCTATGCGCTCGAAGGTTCCCAGCAACCTATAGCCGCTCCTGCGCAGCCTCTCGGGGGTAAATTCCGGCAGGTTGGTGATGTGGATGACCGTCTCCGGCCTGGGATGGCGCCTTACCGTATCCATGAACCGCTGGGCGAAGGTGAGGCCGTAGTAGGCGCTCATGTAGGTGACCACCACGGTCTGCTCCCCTGGACGCAGTCGCCTCCATTGGCCCAGGGCCTCTGACGGGCGCCGGGCCAGACCGCGGAGGTATTCGTCGCGCGCGACTTGAGCGCGAGTCTGACGAGCCAGGACGCTTACTCCGGTCGTAGTCTGCTCGACGACGTGTGTCAGTTCGTGGCCGAGCAGCGACCGGCCTGCGCTGGCAGAAGGCGCATATTGACCCTCTCCAAATACGATATCTCGCCCAACCGTGTAGGCCAGTGCGTTCACCGATTTCACCGACTCCACCGCCTTCGCATCAGTATGCACACGCACCTGCGTGAAATCACGCTCAAAGCGCGGCTCGAAGTAAGCGCGAGCAGCCCGGTCGAGCGGCTGGCCCGGTGAGCGCAGGACTTCGTGGACGATGGGTGGTACAGCTACACCCTCACCCCAACCTTCTCCCTTTAAGGGAGAGGGAAAACGTTGTAAGGCCGTTTCGCGCTGTTTGGGACATTCTGCACACTTACCGCCAACCGCGTGGTTACCGCAGGCGCATGTACGCCGGAGCAGGCTACCGGCAGCGGGTGTTACGGGGGGGTTCTGTCGAAGCGTTTGAGTCGAGGTCCGATGGTTCATTTGCCTATTCCTCCGTACACCGCCCCGGCGATCTGCGCTCCCAATTGGGCAGGGTTCCAGTCGTTTGCCAATTGAAGTCCGGTGGCCCTTACGTTGTACAAAGCGCCGCCTAATTGCAGTGTATCACTAAGACCGCCGCTCGCCAGCAGGCGCGTTAATTCCGCCTCGACGGCCGCCTGCAGCAGTGGTTGCTCGGCGGGCGAGAGCGATATGCCTTCCAGGACCAGGCGTTCGATGTGGATGTTGATGTTCATATCTGCTTCCCAACCGCTTCCAGTATGCGAAAATCCGCCTCGTTGATGGGCCGCTCCAGTTTGCAGAACTCGGTCCGCGCGGCCTCCAGCACGAAGGGCATGGTCACGTTCGATTCGGCCTGGGCCGCGAGGAAGGCGGCGTTCAGGGCGATGTTGTGGATGCTGCCGCCGGTCAGGTTGAGCTTCGCAAGTCGATCGTAGTTCAGCCCTTCGACGGGTGTGCCGGTGAGGCCCAGTGACTCATCGGCCTTCGGGAAGACGTTTTCCCAGATGAGCTTGCGTTCCTTGACTCCGGGGAACGGGAAATTCACAATGAAGCGCAGCCGGCGCATGAAGGCCAGGTCCAGGGCGCTCTTCATATTGGTGGCGAGGATGGCGAGCCCCCGGTAGGCTTCCATCCGCTGCAGCAGGTAATTGATCTCGATATTGGCATACCGGTCGTGGCTGTCTTTCACTTCGCTGCGCTTGCCGAAGAGGGCGTCGGCCTCGTCGAAGAACAGGATCGCCCCGCTGTCTTCCGCGGCGTCGAAGACACGGCGAAGATTCTTTTCGGTCTCGCCGATGTATTTGTTCACCACGGCGGAGAGATCGATGCGGTAGAGGTGAAGTTTCAGGTCATTGGCGATGACCTCGGCAGCCATGGTCTTGCCCGTGCCACTCTCCCCGGCGAACAGGGCGCTGATGCCTAAGCCCCGGTTCATCCGCCGGCGAAAACCCCAATCCTCATAGACCCGGCTCCGCTGGCGAACCTGCTGGGCGATCTGGCGCAGGAGCGCCCGCTCTTCCTCGGGCAGCACGATATCGTCCCAGGTGGCCTTAGCATCAATCCGCTGCGCCAACCGCTCAAGCTTGGGACGAGACGCCGCGAGACAGGCCTCCCACAGGCGTCCTTCCATTGGGAAGCCCGTTTCCTCCTCATCGGGTACGGCGGCCGCGATCTGCTCAATCTCCCGCTGACTCAGGTTGAACTGGGCTGCCAACCGTCCGGACAGATCGTCCGCACCCTCACCCAAGCCAAGCAACCAAGCCGCTCGTTGCTCATCGGGCGTAGGTTTTTGAATCTCGACCGAATACATCGGGCGGTCGGAGATCCTTTGAGGCTCCTCCACATCCAGGAAAAAGACCCCCTGAGCGCGCCCAAGAAACCGAACTATCGCCGCCGCTTGCGTGTCTTGGGGGGCTGTTGCGCCGCTCTCCCCCATGTCTACATACAGGGCGATCGGCATCAGCAAGGATTCCCGTTGCCAGAGGCGGGTAAAGGTCTCGAGATCCGGCCCCTGGGCGGGTAATAGTCCCACAGAAAGGCGGTAGAGATTAAGTCCGAGCGTGCTCGCCACTTTCCGCGCCACTGCCCGTTTACTGTCCGCTTCCCGCCCGAGTAGTTCGATCACGGGCGTGCGTCCAGCGCCGGCGAAGGCTCGTAACTGGCTCGCCAATTCGACGGCCTTCCGTTCCTGCGATGGAGGCAACTCATCCTCATGGCCTGCTTCCCCGAATAGAGGCTCGACCAACGGCGCGAGCCGGTCGTCCAGGTAGTTGAGCCCTTTGAGGTAATTGACGATCCGTTCGTCGGCCCGGAGGGCGCTGGCGGTGAGGGGAGTGGCGCCCGGCTGATTGATCTCGATCAAGCGCCAGTAGCGTAAGGGATTCTGGGGCGAGAGGGCGTTCCAGACAGGTTCATCGAACAGGGCTAAAGCCAGCGCGAAGGTGGGATACGGCTTGTGTGGGTCTCGCTGGGCGCTGGCGCAGAGCAATGGAATCCTTGTGTCAAGATCCGCTGCCGCGCACAGCAGCAAGACCTGTTGTTCGAAGTGTGACAGTCCCAGACGATGGGCCAGGATGATCAAAGCCGGTGGCAATTCCTCCCTCTCCGCCTGGGTCAGGGCTTGTTCAGCCTCGACGATCTCCGCGACGGGCTCGATCGATGCCCCCTCCAGTTCGGCCAACTTCTCCAGCCGCAGCCGCAGCCACGCGAGCTCTGCCGCCAGGTTTTTTTCGTTAGCCTCCATCCAGCGGGCATGGTCGTTCATGTGATTGTCACCTGTTGATTCGGATCAAATGACGGGGTGAGGGGCATACCGGTATACACGACAGGGATGCTGTCTACCCCATCCACCCGCAGCCGTACAAGGTATCTACCGGCAACAACATGAGATACGGTAAACGTTACAATCGTTGGTAGCGACGTATTTGCTGGAGTGATGACCGTTTGCGGGTCGACTTGGCGGTCGCCAAATAACAGCAGAATCCTCTGGCCGGCAACGAGCCGTGGCTCACAAGCGATCGTAAGATTCACCGTGCCGGCAGCCGCAGTGAGAGGCGTGACGGTAATCTGCGGGGCCAGCGCCACAGCCAGCTCGTTGCTCACTATGGCCGGCATGCCGCTATGCCGGACCACCAACGCTAACGTGTAAAAACCGGGCGCCCAACGCGCTAAGGCATTGAGATCTTCGCTTTTATCAGGGAGATGGACACGAAGTTCGCCAGGCGCATCCCCTGCCGCAGGTGACAACTCGACGGAATTAGCGAGGCGCAGGTTGGTGAAACGTGCGACGGTATCGACGGTCGTCAATTGCTCGCCGATGAGCACAACGTTTTCCCCGAGACGGACGGACGGCTGCGAACGCGGCAGGCGAATTTCTCTGAGGCTTAGGGCGGTGCCGGCAACGGCTGTCACGCCACGGTCTTGTTCACCTCGTTTGAGCACGGGAAGAGGCGTCTTCGTCGGGTGCGTACTCTCGATGAGGACAGCAGAGACCTGGTACGCAGCCGAAATTCGATACTGTGTTTGGAAAGTCGTCCATAGTTTCGACATCTCATCCAGCGATAATGGTTGGGGCGTAATGCGTACCCGCTCCACTTGCTCGCGAAGGCCGCTCTCGGGAAGCAGTATCTGATTGATCTCATCCGAACCGAGCACCGGGAAATCGTCCAAAACACTCATCGCCCGACCCAACAGGCGATGGCCTTTGACGTCATCGTTATTCTCGCCGTATGCAGTAACCAAGTAAAACAAGTTAAGCGTCAGCGGGGGATGACCGGTTTCACCGGGCCGCACCTGGCGCGGAATATCCATGTTACGCCATGCGCCATTCGGCATCGTCTGATAAAGAAACAGGTTGATCTGATTGGGATTACTGCCGCTGTCCCGTGCCTTATCCGGCGGTCTTGTCGTGACAGGAATACCAGAGCCCTCTGGCTCTATACCTTCTTCAATCAATCTGCGGAGCGTTAGCGTAACAGCGGCGATGCCCAGCGAATTACTCATCGGTCCTGTCCTCCTGACCGACGCCGCAGATATTCCTCCAAACCCATCACGGCGGTTCGACTTTCAGGCTTCGGCGTCTGCTTCTGCTGAGACACCGTGGCGCGCACCTCGATGCGGCCGATCGTCACATTGATCACCGGCTCTGGTTGGGACATGGGCCTCTCCGGTCCAGTAGGGATGACCGGCACGATCAAGGGAGTGGGTGGGTTTAGGAACCCCTGATTCAGTATCCTTGCCCTCTCCTCATCTCCCCCTTGCAAAGAACCTTCCCCTTGCGAAGAGGGAAGAAGAATGGAGGTCTCTCGGGGGGCGAGGGAGAACGTGGGGCTGTTCAGATCGACCTTAACGGAAAGCTGTTCTCTTGCCGTTGCCTTGAGAGTAGGAGACCTGTGTTGTATACGCTCTTCTTGGCGCGCGTGACGCACCCTACCCCTGAGGGGGGCGATCAGGGTGGCGAATGGTTGAGGAAACCTCTCATCCAGTCCCGGCTCCCTTGCCCTCTCCTCATCTCCCCCTTGCGACGGGGGAGGAAGGGTAGGAGTCTCCAGGGGGGAACGGGGGAATACGGGCTTATTCAGACCGACCTTAACGGAGGGGTTCTCTTCCTCGACAGGGACAGTTGGGGCTGGCGAGACAATTGGCCGTACTGGCTCGGCGACTGTTGGTAGGCCAACAGGCTGGGCAGCAGGCGACGGTTGCCGCAGAATGTCTGTTTCTTCAGGCGTCGCCGCCTCCTCCTTGACCGCCAGATCCAAACCGCTGCGGGACACCTCCGGCTCAAAGATCGATGGCAGGCGCGGCGTGATCTGGGGCATCGCGTCCGAATGCCGATCAAAGAGATTGTCGAGAAAGTCGCTCATTGGCTCGCCATCTCCAGATAGATCTGGCGGCGGGTGGGACTCATCGCCAGAATATCCGCCTCCCGCCAGCCGTAAGTACGCGCCAGGAGATGCACTGTCCGCAGCGTGCGTTCCGCCCAGTTGTTCAACTCCGCCCAGAGGAATGAGACGACATCAAACAATCCTTCCCAGCAATGGCCGCAAGCGGGACACGTGAGACCGATGAGCAGATTCGCTTGCGGATCGGCTCGCTCCATCGCCTGCACCATTGCCTGCAACACGGCCTCCGGTAGTTGTGCAATCCGGAGCGATTCGCCCTCCGACGTAGACGCTTTCAGCAGGCAACGTTCCAGCAATTGTCTACGACTGTCGTTGCTTCTTTCCTCGCTGCCAGACAAAGCAGCGAGGTCGCAGCTATTAGGCAGTCTGAATTTGAGGTGATAGGCGTCCATCTCGACAGTTAACGCGTCAGTTGGGGTCTCTCCGTCATGAATACACAGCTCCGCTACATCCGACTCCCACTCCAGCCGCTCAGCACAGCGAGGACAGCGCGCCGTACTGGTGATGCTAGGGCCAAAGAACAGTTCCCGAACCCGCAACAGCCGGGCATCCCGCTCGCCGATGCTGAGCGTCGCCAGTGTCTCGGCTGACCGCTCAGGGTACACGGCTTCCAATAGACCAAGCGCCCGGTCAATCGGGCGTTGCCGCAGGCCGTTTTCCCACACCTCCAACAACTCTGCCGTCGCAGGTGTGCGCATAGTGTATTACCCTGCCGGTTCGGTAAACGTCGGCTCACTCGGCTCTGGCACCTCGTAGTCACGCTCCCAGCCCTCGTTTTCCAGCTTAATCGTCTGGATGGCGACAGCGTTCGCGTTGGCGTCCAGATCGGGCTGTGCCTGAAATTCAGACACCCAGCACCGATAGACCTTGTAGGCGATGGCAAGCTGCCCGGCTTCGTTGTACATCTCGATAATGATCTCCTTGCGGAAATCCTTGAGCGAGACCTCGGCGCCCAGGCCGGAGCCATAGTTCCAGACCTTGTTCGCCCATTTCTCGAATTCCGTATCGTGAGTCACACCGCGCTCTAGTGTAATCGCCTCGTACTTTGTGCGACCCGGCGATTTCCGACTGCTGGATGGGTCGCCGCCTTCCCGGTGCTCGACGACCTCCGTAGTGCGCTTCAATGCACTGACCTTGCTGACTCCGGCGACGTACTTGCCATCCCATTTCACGCGAAATTTGAAGTTCTTGTAGGGATCGAACCGCTGCGCATTGACGCTGAACTGTGCCATATCGTCTTCTCCTTAGGCCTGAATCTGCCCAGCCATCTGCTGGAGCTTGATGATCACGAATTCGGCGGGTTTGAGCGGCGCGAAGCCGACGACGATGTTCACGATTCCCAGATTGATGTCGTTCTGGGTGGTGGTCTCCTTATCGCATTTGACGAAATACGCCTCCGCCGGCGTTTTGCCCTGGAACGCTCCCTGCCGGAAGAGGTTCTGCATGAACGCGCCGATGTTTAAGCGGATCTGTGCCCACAATGGCTCGTCGTTCGGCTCAAACACCACCCACTGCGTGCCGCGGTAGAGACTTTCTTCGATAAAAAGGGCGGTGCGGCGGACAGGGATGTATTTCCACTCCGAAGCAAGGCGGTCATCGCCCTGCAGAGTACGTGAACCCCAGACGATGCGACCGGTTGCAGGCATTGCGCGCAAGCAGTTAATGCCGAGCGGATTGAGCTCGCCGTTTTCCGCATCAGTGAGCAACACGCTCAACTGCGGCACACCAACCAGCGTGGCGTCAAGCCCGGCCGGTGCTTTCCACACGCCTCGCGCAGTGTCGGTGCGTGCGAAAATGCCGGCGATGGCACCGCATGGCACGAAGTCTTCCACCTGGTTGTCGCGCAACTGGTTTGGTTGTCTGAGTCGCGGGAAGAACAACGCGGCGTTTTTACTGCTGGTACCGATAGCGGAGACGCCGTTCTTTGCCTGGTCTTTGTCATTCCATGATGAGGGTGGATCAACCAGCAGCATGGCGCGCCGCAGTTCGCAGTAGGCGGCGGCTATTCCTACCAAGCTGGCATTGTCCACATCGCCAGTTTGCAGGTAGGGCGTAATACACAGTATATTGAAGAGGTCGGTTTTCTTGAGCGCGTAGAGCCCCTCTTTTTTGTCTTCCTTGCCGGCTCCGGTAAAGTCGTTGACATCCAGATATCCCCCATCCGAGGCCTGATCGACTTCCATCACTTTGGCGTTGGTAGCGACGGTGTTGTCAGCCCACACATCGTTTTCGTTCTTAGTCTTGTCGGGGTCTGGATGCTTAGCGGGTTTCGTTCCAGGCAACGCGCCAGTAACTTGCACCAGCCGCGATTCGTTAGCGAGAACTTTATCTACCTGCCGCACGTGGCCGGAAATTACCGACACATTGCGGAACACTTCGACCTGTCCGGTCATGCCGTCTCTGACCGACAGATTGAACAGGTTTGCCGCATCTGGACCCTTCACATCATGATCGATGCGCGCACGTAAAGCGTTTCCCCATGTGCCTTCATATTTGGTTTCGAGACCAAGCCCGTTGACGGTCAGCGTAGCTTTGTTGAGCGGCGCGGCCTTCGAGGCCGCTGCGTCAGCGGCTTTTTTCACGTCCGCAGCGGTCGCGCCAGCGACACCGGCTGCCTGATTCGCTGCATCGGCCACGACCTTGGCAGCGCTCTTCTCAGGCTCCGTCAAGAAAGTATCCGCCTTGGACTTTGCCGCCGCTGCCGCGGAAGCAGGGTCTACACCAGTAGCCGCCGTGGCCGTGTCAGTCGCGGCTTTGAGCGCTTTATCCCGATCTGCTTTCGTCGCAAACTTCGGATGATAGAGGCGCACGATAATCGCTTGGCTACCGCCGTTCAGGTAGAAGTCTCGTACTGAGTAGCCGAGGGTGCTCTCCACCCATAGCCCGCCGAAGATACGTTCGAAGTCTCCGAAGCTGTTGATCGCCACGGCATCATTCGTTGGCCCTCGTAACGCCCGCCCAATAAACGCTGTAATCGAAGTCGCTACTCCAGTAATCGTCCGCACCCCACTCGGAATTTCCTCAATATAGACGCCGGGATAAGTTGGTGTGACTGGCATGCTCTATCCTCCTTGTTTCTGGGGAAATCACCCTTTCCACCTGAGACGGATCGACAGATCAATAGCCACTGTACTAGGTCTTCTCTTCCTTGGGGATAGCCCCGAAGGTCTGCTCGTACCGATCGATCGATTCTCTCAAGGTCTCGAACAAGGCCTTCGCATAGATCGGGCTGGTGATGATCCGGGTGTGCAGTTGAGCCTCCTCACCTTCGGAGTAGAGCTGACCGCAGTCGAGCACAAACTCGAAGGCGTTATGGCCGACTTTGAAGTAGTTGGCGTAGCGCCCCTCGAGTATTCCGCCCTCCGGAGAATTCTCATTTTTATATATCATGAGGACCTCAATTTAGGGGCCACTGATCTGAGGCGCGCGAACCGGCACGTCGTAGCTCGGGCCGGTCGTCTCCTTGACGGTCGCTGTCACAGATCTCGGCGACTGCGCAGAGACCAAGCCGAAAAAGTAGGTGCTCTGACCGCTGCCCGGAGAGCCCCCCGCGCAGACGGGGGCGGCAAAGTTAAATGTGATCGTATTGCCAGACTGTATTGCGGATGCGAGACCGACGCTTCCCAGACCTCCGCCGGTGACGACATAGACCTGATCTCCGGCCTCTCCATCGCCGTTATAGTCGAGGGTACTGACGACGGGACCGAACTCCAGCGTCATTGCGCTCAGGCAGGGGATGTACGTGATCCCAACGGCGTTCCTGAGATCGATTCTGTACTCATATCCGTAGAGGCCATTGGCAGGAGCACCAGCTTTGCCTGTGAAAGTCCGGGACTGAAGAAAGTTCGTCCCGCCGGCCGGAATAGGGATAGGGGCGGTACTGTCGGTGACGGTTACCGTACAGGATGGATCGAAAACGCAATTGATGGCCGGGGCGCTGACATCGACGACCTTGAGCGCACACCCCGTCACGAAGCCCAAACCCAGTACCATGCTGCTGAAAAGGAACGGCTTTCTGATCATCCTCAGTGTCTCCTCTGTCATCAATTATCAATCCTCACCTGCTTGGTGAGGGAGAAGGTGTTCGATGAGGCATCCGATGCCGTTACCTCAACCCAATAACGCCCATTGGGATGCACTGTCGTATCCCACGAAAACGTCTCGTCGAAATGGGCCGGGTCGGCATCGTCAACATTTGTCGCGACGTAGTAGTAATTCTCACCCGCGCAGTAGGCGCTGCTGGAGTCAAAGGGAGCGGCATTCCGAAACAGGACGGTTGTCTTGTTGTCTGGGGGTATCCGGCTGAAATCGATCGTGCTGCCGGTCTTGACGACAGCGCCCCCCGGAAGGGACGTGACCTGATATCGGATCTTCAGCATGCCTGTCTTATGATTCTGCGAAGCCGTGACGAACTGTCTATCATACGCCCGGGCAACGATATCCACCTGACCTCTCACCACCGTGTCCGGAAAGGCTGGGGGGAAGATGGTCGTCGATCCGTTATCCGTAAAAGTGACGTCCACAATAACGGGACTGTTTGTATCGCTTCTCGGTCTTAGGCTTAAGACGGGTTCTACACAGCCGGTATCGTCACAGGTCTCGAAGTGCAGGTGATGGTAATCACAGGCGGTCCAGTCGACAAGCTGGGCGACCCGCGAACGCGCCGGCAACACGGTTCCGTCCGTGTCGGCGTCTCTGACCGCTTGCTCAATCGAGTTGAAGTCAAGATGCCAGTACTTCTGAGAACTATTTGTTGCATCGCCCAGAGAGACGGTGAGCCCGTTGTAAAGCGAACCGGCGCCTGGCAACGAGAGGGTTGCCGTCCCCGAATTTTTTGTTCTGACAAATGGACCGTCCGGCGCCGGCGTATCGTCCATAATATCGATCCCGGTATGGAAATACGGGGCGCCCCCGTACTGCTGAAACTCACCGCCGCTATTACCGATCGGGTGTCTCACATTTCGCGGCTCAAGTGGCCAGTTCCCACAGCCGGCGAGCCCGAGAGCGGCCACCAACAGAATCGCAGGGAGGTTGAGAGTCAATCTAGTCGGCCTGAATCTCATCTTACTCCTCCTGAATTCCATCACAGTACGCCATGGTTGGACCTCACTCCGTAGCGAGGAGACTCATGGCCTCTAACGTCCGGAGAAGAAGGAACCGTCCCGAGGCATCAAACTGCACGTTCGGTATCCACGCATTGGAACGCTGATGAGCGGTCTGCTGCTGAAATACTACCTTCCCGGCCTTATCCAGCACGACGATCTGTCCCGAGGACGGTCCTTCACCTTTCGCGCGCGTCTCCTGCGCCCCAAGCGCGATCAGACCGTTGTCGCTTACACTGAGAGAGTTGATCGTGAATTTCGCCCCCACCTGATACCGTCCCAGCGGCTCCCCGGTGTCGCTTCCCATGATGAGGAGCAGGGTGCTGCCGGAAATCGCAGCGACCTTCCCGTCAGGCGAGATGGCCACATTGCGCACATTCTCTTTGAGTCCGAGCTCCTTCAGGTTCACAGCCCATCGCTGTCTGCCAGCGTCATAGAGAGCCGCGACATGCCTGTTTTGAAGATCGGATGCGAGCACCCGGCCCACAAAGCCATTTGCTGGGGCGAAAAACTTGACAGCGCCCGGGACGTTCCAGAGACGCATCCCTGATACAGGGTTGTATGATGACAACCCGTCTCGCTGGCTGTTGATCAGGAAATGTTTGCCGTCAGGACTGTATGAGGAATCTTGCGTTCCAGGGTGAGAGGAGGTGACCTCGGCCATCATCGTGCCCCTGTAGTCGTAGAATCGATATATCACGGTCTTGGCTGTGAGCGCCGTATGCTCACCCCCGGCATCAATGCCAACAAACGACCTGCCGTCTGGAGCGAGCCGGTAATGAAAATGACGGGCGTCGCTTAACGCGGCAAGCGTCTTCCCATCCAGGTTGACCAGTTTGAGACCGGCAATAGCGTGATGGTTGTGGAGCAAGATCCCGATCGGTGTCTCGTGCAGACTGGTCATGATGGTAGGAGAGGGGAGGATGGCGCGTTCGCCAGTACTCCCCTGTTGCTTGAGGTCAAGCACAGAGGCCACCTGCCCCGTAATGCTCAGGACCTGCCCAGGTGTCGTAGCCAGGACGATCGGTGGTGCTCCGGCGACAATACCTGTCTCGTACACCCTACCCTTCAGCCCCGATGGAAGTGAGAGGGTCCAGATTTCACGGGCCCTTCGTGGTGTCTCCAACATTTCCGAGCCACCCTTGGACTGCACGGTGGCCACATCACCGGTGCCCCGCTTTGCCGCGGGGACTGAACAACTCATGATTAAAGCCAGGGGGCACAGCGCTATCGCAATCGTCAAAAGCTGGTTTTTTGTCAGATTCATCGGTCTCCCCCTCGACCCCATCCGCCAAAATGGGAGCGTGAATAACTGGTCAACGGTCGCGCCGAAAAAAGCGTGTGCGCACCAGCGCATCAGCATCACGGGAATCGACAGGCTGCACAGGCTGAGCTGCCGAGAACTGATAGTGCCGTCCCGTTATCGGGCCCCGTACAAGAATGGGCGAGCGTTCCAGATAGCGAAGTGACACCGAAGAGGAAAGTGACTGCGCCGGTACAGCAACAGGAACATGTTGACTGGTGTCTACCGGCGTCTTCCTATACGAAGGTTGCGTGCCGGCCGGCATCGTTACCGGCGCGGGAGCGCTCCTGAGAGCCGCTCGCTTCTGACCGCAGCATCCCATCGTTCACTCCTCCTGTCGTTCCTTGTGGGAGTGGCTGAATCACCACAGGCTCCTGACCTATACGCTCTAAGAGGCACGCTGCTCCGGAGAGCGCCAGCCAGGTGAGCAGTAGATCCAGTGGTCTCTCGGAAACAAACAAGGCCATCGGCGCTGCGATCCACAGGCTCAGGCACTGGAAGCAATCCATCAGTTTGCCCAGGAACCCATTTCCCGCACGCGCTCGTAGACGCGCAAGAAAGTCGGCCGGGCCGTCCTCGTTCGCCAGCAAATGGGTAATTCGCCAGGTCGCGAGGACGGCCAGCACCAAACTAGACCAGAACCCTAGTTCGTCCATCTCGTCATTTCACTTGATGGCCGATTTTGGCAAGTCGTTACAGATGCATACAGCCCATGGCAGCGCCCAACGCTCATGGCAATGAGAGGTATTGCTGGCCGTCTTGTCCCGAGCGTGGAGCACGAAGGTATAGCCGCAGCATGTACCGCGCTCGAGGGCGAAACCGGCCGGCGGTGCAAAGGGGGCAACCACACTTGGTGCACAGTCGGCGTCGAAGATACGTAGATCAAGGATAGTCAGGACTCCGAGAAGCTTTCCCGGGTGAGGCGAAACCGGACAACCCGGGAAAGACTCCTCACATCGCGTTCCTGGATCGCCCACACGCGACCTGCCCCTGAGTACCTCGATGGGGTCGAGTGGAACAAACGGGGGCACGGCTGGTGGCGGTAGCATTAAGGTTATTGGAACATTGTATGTTGGCCCACCTTGGCGCGTGATGCTGAGGGTGTAGAAGTCAAAGTTGTTGTTGGGGTAGACGTCAAATCCGGGGTCGAAGTAGTCGATCGACTCATCGTAGGCGATGCCGAGCAGGTTGACCGGCCACGGACTACCACACGGCGCTCCTGGGGGGACAAATTTGGTATCCGGACCAATATGCAGATCCGTGCAGCCAGGCAGTCCTTCTAATCCGCCGAATTCAACATGGAGCGGCTTGTTATCGAACCAGACATGCTGTGTGTCGTAGTAGTGGTTGTCTAGCGTATCCCACACATCGAGCAACAGAGTGAATTTTCCGCTTCGGCAGTGATGATTCAGATCGGCGCAAGTCGGCAAAAGAACATCGCTGCGGAAACAGAAGTCGCTGCGCTTCCAGAGATCTTCGATGCCAAGCTCAGGGATGTCGATATTGTCCACCAGGTGTGTCGTCAACCTTCCACCAATGACCCGATTCCAGACAGCACGCTTGCCTGCCTCAATGAGAGGGTCAGGGTCGGTGTAACAGACGGGTCCTCCTCCATCCACTAGCAGTGACCCGGTGTAGGCTGCAGGGCTAAAGCCCGCCTCATCGGGACCAGGCAGGAACCCAAGGCCCCATCGGAGGTCGAAGCACTTGATACGCCTGTCGATACAATCGCCCACGAAGGCACTGCCATTGACATAGACGCAACATCCCACCGGTACGACAATTCCTGTTGGGTTGGCGACCACTGCGTTGGGGTTAAAGGGGTTCGCTGGGTTGATGGGCGCATCAGCTACGTGGTCAATCCAAACCAGGACCTTGAAGAGAGCAAACTGGATACAATCGCAGCAACGCGGTGTATTCGGCAAGCTGGAGTAGACGCACAGACGGATTTCGAAAGAGTCAGCCGCCAGCAGCGTGGTATTGATCCAGCCCAGCGTACCGCCGACCACCTGGATGGACCCTGTCGCGCCTCCGCCGGGATAGCTGATGCCAAGGCACGACCACCCCGTGGTCGGCTCAGGGGACCCATCCGGCGGGCAGGTAGTACTATCTTGGCAGGGCTGCCCCTCCACCTTTCGCCACTCCAAAGTGTAGTGGTCGAAGAAGCCTCCCGTAGCAGTCCCCTCAATCTGAAGTCCGACGCCTCCTTGTACCAACGGTTTCTCCTCAGAACAACCGGTTGGAGCCGTCAGCTCACAGCGAAGCGGCTGGAAGCAGTCGCGCAGACAACGGCGGTAGAATTTCAGACAGCGGAACACATCGATGAGATTCCGTGCGCGGGCTAGGCAGCAGCCGAACCGGATCGCGCAGAGACACCAGCAGCGACAGAACCAGAACCACGGCTCCTTGCTGTGGGCGGCGAACGCCTCCTTGCCCAGGAGGGCGGGCGCGGTCTCGATGGTCAGAAGTCTCTCGAAGACCGCTGCCCATTCCGCGTCGCCTTCAAGACAGTCTATCTTGCCGGTCAGTACCTCATCCGGTATGCCTGCTGGAAACTCGACCGTGGCAAGTTGGTCGGTCAGATACGGCTTGTAGGCGCCGGCCAGGGCCTGGACCAGGGCCTGGAAATCCTGCCGCTGCTCAGAAGTGGGCGGGCTGCTTACTGGGGTACCCAGCGCCTGACGGACACAGAGCCAATACCGATACAGGTAGTAGACAAACGCCCGATATGTCCGTGGAGCGCGGCACACAAGCCACCCGAAGATCATGCAACAGCGGATGTGGAGCAGGCACCATCGCCACCGCTCGATCGGACCGAGCAACTGCTTGGCCTCTGCCGGGAGCAGGCGAACAGCGACCTCCTCGGTAAAGAACCGGTCGAAGATCCGGTTGGCCAGCGCCAGCTCGTCGTCACAACTCGGAGGCGTGGCCTCCGCTTCCTCTTTCAACTGCTCAGGCGCCTTTACCCGTTGCAACTCCTCCTCAAGGATCGGCTTATAGGCGCTCAGCAACTGCTTCAGTGCGAACTGGAAATCAGCATCGTTCTCCTCTGCGTGCGCTTCGTGTTTAACAGGCTGAGGTCCCTTTCCCGGCTCGTCCTTCTCCGATTTCCTCATAGTCGCTCCCCCCTCCCTCGTCATTGATTGCAACCAGGCTGCCTCAGCAACTCATCTTCATGTTCCTCCTGACGCCCGTGTCTCTCCGCTCGTGCACCGTCTCAACCCCATGCCTTCGCCTTCCTCCGCCAAAGGCGACAACGGTGACGCCTAGTGACCGCCAGAACGGATCGCTACACCGACCAATGAGCAGGGCGTTCCGTCGCTGGTCAATGCCTCAGCCGCTCTCACCGCACTCCCGGCCATCGTGGGTCATGGCGACTCCTCAGAGTATCTGTTCCGCCACCTCCACCCGTAGTAACGAACGTACGTTTTCAATCTGGTTAACAATGGTAGCGACAGAGGAGCCGGCAAAGAGCAGCCCCACTGCGACATCATCCGGCGTGGTCACCAGCGAACCGGAATCGCCACCAGCAGAGATGTTGGTGGTCACGATCTGGTCTTTGAACCGTGCCACCCTTCCACCGCCGTACCCCACATCGACTGTGGCGTTAATCGCCGTGATGCGGCCGGTCGTGTAGTTCGTGGTGCGCCCGGTCTTTTGCACAATCGTCCCCACCGCCACATTTGCCTTCCGGCGCCAGCCTCGCACGTAGCCAATCCAGTAGATTTCCCGGTCCAGGTCGTGGAACTGTCCTTCGGCAACAGCTGCATCGACGAGGTTGTTGTGCAGTCCCAGAGGGACCAGCGGAAAAAAGGTGATGGGGATGAACCGGCTCAGACGGGCGATACGGTCTGCCGGGTCTACCCCTCCATCGAACGGTCCTGGTTGTAGAATTGGGTCGCCGAGGGCGGCGGCGTTACTGTTGGCCAGAACATGATTGTTGCTGAGAATGTAGTACCTGGGTGGGATGCCAATGCCATGAGCAGGCGGACTGACCACGCCCCCGGGCAGAATGTCATAGACGCAGGTGGCGATAGTGCCTGCCGTGATCTTAAAGTGCCCCACGCTGTAGCCGCCCTCAACTGGGCGGATGCGTCTGGCAAGGGTCTGGCTGCCGGCCTCCAGTGGCTCGCTCCCTCCAGCGAAAGGATACCCTATGGCGAGGACATCGGTTTGCATCTCCGCCAATTTCGGCGGAACGAGATCAGCTTTACTCACCTGGTCCTTTTCCAGCTTCTGGGTTACCAGCACCACCAGAGCAGGCTCGCCTGTGGGCTGACCTTTTCTCCATTTGACGCCAACGCCCATGCCGACTACATTACTTGCGCCTCGTTTCTCAGGGTCTAAAAACTGCTCAACAGCGGCGCTGTGCGCTTTTTGTACCTCTACCGTGGCCTTCTCGGCCAACATCATCTTATTGCTTTCATCCTGTTTCATTAGATGCTCTCCTTTTTGGTTTTTTGTTTAGGTTTGCGCCGTTACGACGCCGATCTCTTCCACGTCAGTCTCATATCCCTCTAACGTCTTCGGGACGATCTCCTGAGGCCGCAAGGCAGACTCGGGCACCTTGTGCGTCACGAAGACCTTAATGACTACCTTCCCTGCCTTCTCCCCGATGCCAACGCCGGTAACATTGGGCAGTCGCATCAGTTGCTCCTCGCGCTGTCGCTTCACAGCCTCAATGCGCATGCTTGCTCATGCCTCCTCTCAATCGGTGTTAGCCTGATACCGTTACGATCCTACCGCTTTTGCCCAGCACCGATCCCACCCTCTAACCAATGGGGGACACGAATATGCCGATAAGCTCCCAGTCTTGGCATCCATCGCACGGCCGAAGGACGCCTCGCTGGCATCGCCAGCCGTGAGACTGAACCCTTAGGCCGTTTCAGGCAACCGACAGGTCTATAAACTATCAAGCCGCTACTGACTAAAGTAATCTCCAGTAAGTAATCTCCAGTAAGCAATACTGGGGCCGTCCCGTGCCAGCCAGGAGTGGTCGCGTCTAAGTGGTGGTAACGACAGCGCTTTCTTCAGGTTTCTCTTGTGCAGAGCTGGGCCCGCTCGACAGGGTGGTGTTACCGGGGGGTGTGACACGTTCTTGAGAGAATGTGACGGTAAAGCGGCAAAGCATGAGGAGAGGCGAATGGTAAGAGCGTGTGGAAAATCAATACGTCAGTTGGCCACGAGGGGGCGAAGAAGGCGCACGAACCCCGATTGTGACCTGTCACACCAGACTGTCACACTGCTGTCACATTGAGAGGAGGCTGGTACAGTGTGCTGTCCGCGAAGACCGGCGCACTATGTTGAGTATCACTGCGACTGCTGATGATATGGTACTTCGCCAGCTTTCGGTAGAGGGTCATCCGAGACCAGTGGAGCTTCTGGGCGGCCTGGCTCTTGTTCCATTTCGTTTCGCAGAGAGCGCTCATAATCGCGTCTTTCTCGTCGGTGCTGCAACCCGGTAATCTATCTCGATACGCTTCCGGAATGTGAGTGAGGTCGATGATGCCGGTGTCCAGATCCATCATGCAGACCTCCGTCATATTCCTAAGTTCCCGGACGTTGCCTGGCCAGTCGTACTGGAGGAGCCGCTCGACTAACTCATAAGAGAACCCACACACTTGCTTATCCATTCGCGTATTGAGCTCACCGATGAAGTACCTCAACAGAAGCGGGATGTCCTCTCTCCTTATCCTCAAGGGGGGCACGCTGATGTGCGCAACGTTCAGACGATAGTAGAGATCCCGTCGGAACTTACCGGCAGCCATCAGCCCTTCCAGATCCTGATTGGTGGCGGCAATGACGCGACAATCGATGATCACGTCCCTTCGCCCGCCCACCCGCTGAACGGTTTTCTTGTCCAACAACCGAAGCAGCTTGGCCTGGGCGGACAATGGCATGTCGCCGATCTCGTCCAGGAGGACCGTTCCCGCA
>DATMXF010000001.1:0-6480 GCA_035561835.1 Patescibacteria group bacterium | reverse complement strand
ATTTTGCAGATTCATCGGGGTATGGGTTTCCCGCAAGGTATCGTAAAATCCTTTGACCATGAATGGGTCGCCTTCGAGCTTGCCGATGACGGTTCCGGCGTGGATATGGTCCACCCCCGCCATGCGCATCCACTTGCAGATGACACGGAAGTTGACACCGTGATTCTTCTGACGGGTGTAGGTCGAGTGGCCGGCCCGGTGCAGGTGCAGCATCATATCGTTTTTCCGCGCCCACTTGGATATCGACTGGATCGCGGTGTAGCCGATCACCAGATCGATCATGATGATGACGCTGCCCAAATCCCTGGCGAATTCGGCGCGCTCATACATGTCCTCCATGGTGCCGGCGCTGATATTGAGGTAATGTCCCTTCACCTCGCCGGTGGCGGCCGAGGCGCGGTTTACCCCTTCCATCGAAAAGAGGAAACGGTCGCGCCAGTGCATAAACGCCTGCGAGTTGATGTTTTCATCGTCCTTCGTGAAGTCGAGGCCGCCTTTCAGTGCTTCATACACGACGCGGCCGTAGTTTTTACCGGAGAGCCCCAGCTTCGGCTTGATGGTGGCGCCCAGCAGCGGACGGCCGAACTTATCCAGACGCTCGCGCTCCACGACGATCCCGGTAGGCGGACCCTGAAAGGTCTTGAGGTAAGCCACAGGGAACCGCATGTCTTCCAGACGCAGCGCCTTCAATGGCTTAAAGCCGAAGACGTTGCCGATAATAGACGCGCTCACGTTGACGATCGAGCCATCTTCAAACAGGTCCAGGTCGTAGGCGATATAGGCGAAATACTGACCTGGACTACCCGGGACAGGATCGACCCTGTACGCCTTACCGCGATAGGCATCGTGATCCGTGAGACGGTCGGTCCACACCACTGTCCAGGTCGCAGTGGACGATTCGCCCGCTACGGCCGCGGCCGCCTCGTCCGGATCCACTCCTTCCTGGGGAGTGATTCGGAACACCGCAATCACGTCGGTGTCCTTCGGCGTGTATTCCGGCCGCCAATACCCCATCTGCTTGTAGGGGACCACCCCACCGGCCTTATACCGGTCTTTTGGATCCTTGTTGGTTCCCGCTGCTCCTGCCATAGCACCCTCCTTGGCTTACGCTTTTACCTCTGTTCTACCGTTCGTTCTGTTGTCCCGTTCCTACGGAGATCCTGGACGGTATATTTCGTTGAGCCCGATCGGAATCGGACCCCTCCCGTACCGGACCTTAAGTTATCAGTTCATAACATAAGGTCAAATAGAAAATTATTGAATACATCATAATGTTTCGTTTATAGCACGCGACGATCCTTCATAAAACAGCGCATCTTCTTCCTTGCCATAGGCGCTCGGCGCCTGAACCGCTCCTTGACATCCAAACGTGTCGCATAGTATAAGCTGTGAATCACTGGAGAATATTGAGTAAATAGTATGCTTAACGTGGGGGCGTTCAATCGTATGATAAGCCAACAGCAAGGTATCGATAAGCAACAATTGCCGTCTCCTGTCACCGGCGGCGCGCCGGGGGCTCAGCGGTCCATGGTGAATATGGCCCTCGAGTTCATCAAGGACGGCGATGTGGTCGGTTTGGGCACCGGACGGGCCGCGACCGCCTTTGTCTGCGCACTGGGCGATGCGGTCAAGGCCGGCCTTCGGGTCACAGCGGTCTCGACGTCGCAGGTCACTGCCGCGTTGGCAGCACAGCTCGGGATATGCCTGGCAACCCTGGAAGAGGTGTCAAGTATCGATGTCACCTTTGACGGCGCGGACGAGGTCGATCCCCGGCTCGATCTGATCAAGGGCTATGGCGGCGCGCTGATTCGGGAAAAGATCGTGGCCGCCTCATCACGACGGCTGGTTATCCTGGTAGGCGCCGAAAAGCTGGTGCCGGTCCTGGGGAGCCGTGGCATCCTTCCAGTAGAAATCGTGCCGTTCGGTCTGCCCCTCTGTCGACGTCGCCTCACAGAACTTGGGTGCCGCCCGACCGTTCGCGAATATGATGGACAGCCGTTCGTGACCGACAACGGCAATCACATCCTTGACTGCAGTATTTCGCCGCTCTCTGACCCGGCCTCTTTTGAGCAGGCGATCCTTGGGATCCCTGGGGTGGTCGGAACGGGGCTGTTCATCGGTATGGCCGACACGGTCCTGGTGCAGGACGGCGATGCGGTCCACGTACAACAACGCGGAGACCGATGATGGGAGATCCGATGACCAGCAAAGGCATTACCCTGACCCGTCATCTTCTGGACGACCGGACACCGCTGGAGGGCGACCTTGGCGCGCTGCTCATCAAGATCGGTGCCGCCTCGAAGCTGGTGTCGCGCGAGGTGAACCGAGCGGCGTTGCACGGTCGATTAGGATATACCGGAGAGGTCAACGTTCAGGGCGAGCAGATCGCCCAACTTGATCTCTGGTCGAATGATATGCTTGTGGATGCGCTGAAGGAGACCGGTCTGGTCTGTACGATGGTCTCAGAGGAAATGGAGACGCCGCTGCATGTCGATCGCAACTGCCTCCCTGGGAGCTATGTGGTCTGCTTCGACCCGGTTGACGGATCGTCGAATATCGATATCAACGGCACAGTAGGAACCATCTTTTCGGTGCGGCACCGGCGCGGTCATGGGCGAGAACATGTCACGACGGATATCTTGCAAAAGGGCACCGAGCAGGTTGCGGCCGGCTACGTCATGTATGGCCCCAGCACGATGTTTGTCTATGCCGCCGGCCACGCAGTGTACGGTTTCACCTTGGATCATACGGTGGACGATTACGTTCTATCACACTCTAATATTCGAATTCCGCAACGGGGCAAGACGTACAGCGTCAATTGTGGGAACTACCATCGCTGGTCCGAACCGACCCGCCGGGCCGTCGATTATCTGAGTACGCCGGATAAAGCGACAGGCCGCCCGTATTCGCTTCGTTATGTCGGGTCGATGGTAGCGGACCTGCACCGCACGCTCCTCGAAGGCGGAATCTTTATGTATCCGGGCGAAGCCGTCGGAGGCAAGAATGCGAACGGCAAGCTCCGACTTCTGTATGAGGTTGCGCCGATGGCCTATATTGTAGAGCAGGCCGGGGGGCGAGCCAGCACCGGCGTTGAGCGGATCCTGGAGATCGAGCCGTCCGACTGTCATCAGCGCGCGCCGATCATCATCGGCAGCCCCGATGACGTGGCGCTCGTCGAGGAGTTCTATCGAGGAAAGCGGTAGTAAGCCCACGCAGCGACCAACGCAGAGCGGATCCCATCATGCCGAGCAGTTGACGAGAGGGAATGAGAATGAATACGCGTGTCCGTGCGATACTTGGTTGGTACAGTGGCGACAATCCGGGAACGCTGACGAACCTGGCGCGGCTGCTACACCACGGCTACCTCGGCGGCGCGGGTCGACTGGTGATCCTGCCGGTCGATCAAGGGTTTGAGCACGGTCCGGCGCGAAGCTTCGCCGTTAACCCGCCTGCTTACCACCCGCACTACCACTTCGAGCTGGCTATTGAGGCACGCCTGAGCGCCTACGCGGCGCCGCTAGGCTTTCTCGAAGCCGGCGCCGCGGATTTTGCCGGCCAGATTCCGCTGATCCTGAAACTCAACAGCCACGACGTGCTGCACGACGAGAAGGACCCGCTTTCGGCGGTGACGGCCGGCGTCAAGGATGCGCTGCGCCTGGGCTGTGTCGGCGTTGGTTTCACGATCTACCCCGGTTCGGCTCATTGCACTGCGATGTACCAGCAGTTCCGCGAGATCGCGGCGGAGGCTAAGGCGTCCGGCCTGGTTGCGGTCTGCTGGTCCTATCCGCGCGGCTCCGGCCTGAGTAAGGAGGGCGAGACGGCGATCGACGTGGTGGCCTACGCGGCCCAGATCGCGGCGCAGCTCGGCGCGCACCTGATCAAGGTGAAGCTGCCCACCGCCCACATCGAGCAGCCGGAGGCCAAGAAGGTCTACGACAAGACCAAGGTGCCGATCGGGACGCTGGCGGATCGCGTCCGGCATGTGGTTCAGAGCGCCTTCAACGGGCGACGGATGGTCATCTTTTCCGGCGGGGCGGCCAAGGAGGACGACAACGCGGTCCTGGATGAGATCCGAGCCATCCGCTATGGCGGTGGGTTCGGCACCATCATCGGCCGCAATTCCTTCCAGCGCCCGCGCGCCAACGCCATCGACCTGCTCACCAAGATCATGAAGATCTACTCCGGCGAGATGCAGTAGGCGCGGCCCTTGCTGTCTCAGTCGCCTTGATCATCGTAAGTATCCAGGAAAACCTGCAACTTGTCGAAAAGCTGGTGAAGCTCCTTTTGCAGTTTTGAGTTTTTTGTGTGATTTGCTTCAGCGGCTACGTAACCTTGAATCTCCTCGATTTCATCCAGAGATAGATCAACTCGAATACGTTTGCCGTCAACAACTGCAACTTTGGCAAAATCAGGATGGCAGAATGTCTCATCACGGATAAGGTCGCGTTCCCGAATAGTTAGTTTGACAGGTAATTTGGTTCCGTACGGTATTGTCTTTCGTTTCATTATTCTTTCCCACCGACCAATCTTTCAGCGACTTGAATAAATTCCTCCGCCCATTCACAGGCAAGCTCAGCCTGTTCCCTGAGCAAAGCTTCAATCTCGCTCATACGGGCACGGCCTCTCGACGAACGTTCATCAAAAAAGGTGTGTGTCGGCTCTCATAATCCGCCTGCGTCACAAAGGCCGTCGAAATCACAACGTCGTAGTGCAGACTAATCGCGGCAGACGCTTCCCCCGTCATGAGAATCATCTCTCCATAATCGAACGGTCTCTTCATAATGTACAGGACAGCAATGTCGGACGCCTCTGTCGCGTCACCGCGGGACTTGGAACCGAACCTGACCAACCCGGTCAGCGAACAATGCGGCCGCCGCAGGCAGCCAACCGCGAGCGGAGCGTGCGGCTCTGTTCAACCGACCAGTTGGACACCAGATATCGTCCCGCCTCGGTCGTCATTTCAAGCTGCAATTAAATATGAGATTGGCGAGGTGTTCATCGCTCACGCTGCCGCCAACGCCCAATGTATTTCGAATGGCCTTATATATTTGTGTATCTGATCTGAATTTGTCCTTGTTGTCGCACGACACAGCAGCCTTACCGTGCTTAGAGTAATAGTTGCTCATTGCTTTGACGACATGCTCATCACCAAACGCAGCGATCTTTTGCCTCGCAACGGTAATTAAAGCCTCAGATTCTCTTTTGAGTTTTTTCGCTTCAGCTTCTAGCGCCTTGTTTTTCTCCCGTTCTGCCTCCTCGGCCAGAAGAGTTGATTGCCAGGACAGGGTATTCGCCCTGACCAAATCCTCGTAGCCAGCTTCGATTTGCCTGCTATGCAGTTCTTGCTCGATCTTGTACCAGGAGACCAATAAACTTACGCCTCCGCCGATTACAGTGGCGATTACGCTACTGGTTACCAAGGTTTTCGCCCATTCGTTCATTTTTCCCCCATGAGAGTTGACGTGAACGGCCGAAAAGTATGTCGAAGTCGCCCAGATTTCAATCCGTGACGCCTTTCTTCCGGCGTCGAGCAAGGGACTGAAACGACCGTGCCGGTCGTCTCAGTCCTTATTGGTTCGATCCTTCTCATTACGGGCCTGCTGAAAACTTTACGGATTGATGAGCGCTACTCAGAAACTGGCTAAGTTTCTGCCACCTGCGGGTCGGCCCCCGCCGGATGGGGTACTCGCAACGACACTGCGCGTCGGATTGCCACGCATCCTTCGGTCGCCAGCAGCGACACGGTCACAATGTACCCACGCTTCACGGGCTGCAAATGATGACGAGCTTACAAGGTGGGGTGCGATCGTCACTGGTGGAGGGGGGGACGGGCCGGCCGGAACACTCCTTTTTCCGCCGAGCAGGCCGCTGGATCCTGCAATGCAGCTTCAGCGAAGCAGATCGAGGAATTCTCTCGGCGAGACAATCGGGATACCACGAAACGTCTCTACGACGCCGGCTCGGGCCAGCACCAGGATTTCCTCGCAGGTCCCGCCGAAGACGATGGCAGAGATATAGACGTTCGTGTCGGCAACGACCCGGATCACCCCTTGGTCTTCCGCCGCCCGGCACGCACCTCGTCGAGCAGGCGCTGGAGGTCCGCCTCGGTCTTGAGCCCGAGGCGCTCCGCCGTCTCGGCCCCCCATTGGCGAAGACGCTGCCAGCGGCAGGAGGCGAGGTATTGCCGGAGAGCGTCACGGATCAGCTCACTCCAAGTGCGTGACTCCTCCTGGGCGAGACCCGTTGCGTCTCCCGCAGAAGGTCGCCTGGAAGCGAGACTGTGATCGGTTTGGTAGTGCGCATGGTCACATCCTCCTCCGATGTTACTCGGTAACATCTTAATGAATGCTCCGTCGGGCTGTCAAGCTCTGGTGATCGCTGGCAGCCCCAAGCCATACAACCCCGCGTGGTGGGCGCGTGCTGTCACTGTTGTCATTGCGTCAGTAAAGGAATTGAGAATCGAGCGGACGATGAAGCGCT